>AWOA01000036.1 GCA_000494225.1 Candidatus Calescibacterium nevadense OTU 1 | reverse complement strand
GAGTTTTTTTTATCGCACTATTTTCTATAACTTTTTCCTTACCTCATTTATACTATATTTTCTCTTCACAGAATGAAACTTTCAATTANGTTTACAGTTGTTCAAATTGTGTCGGTTTATTTCCCCCAAGTGGTTTGAAGTATCACTTAAAAGAACAGATTGGATTTTATGAACTATTTAAAATTTTAGTATACCTTCTATTTTCTCTAATCCTTCTTCCCGTTAGAATTCAAGAAATTTTAGGTTTTGCTTTTAGTGAGTTGAAGGAAAGTTTTTCTGTTTCAGATGTCATGATGAGATACGGGATCTTGGTTCAATATCCACCATTAAAATATATTTCGGATATAGGAATAATCTTGAATCTTTTTTATGTGTTATTTTTTGGTCTATTTTATATAAAAGGAAAGTTTGAGTTCATAGCCTACTTTTCCTCTATTATTTTCTATGTTTTTCTTTCAAGATATTTTATGCTTTTGCCAAAGATGATATATNTTCTTTGCCCCATTTACATTTTATTAGCAGTTAGAGTCCTTAANGAGTTTTTTTTCAGAAAACAAAAAATTTTGGCTTTTGTCTTTGTTGTATCTTCTATTTTGANATTAGCTGAATTTGTTCAATTAGGAAAAAATGTAAGNGGTGTTATAGATTTGAAAACTAACCTTGAAGTTATAAATTTCTTCAAAGATAAAGATGTAAGAAGTGATGAAATACTCCTTTATTGTTTGCCTCCTGCTTTTAAGATTTTTACAAACGGAAAACTCAATCCCCCAGTTTTTCTCCCTATATTTGAGAAAATGGATGAACATGTGAGAAGAAAAACAGTGGAATTTGTAATAGAACACACAACTTTCAAATATATAGTTCTTGATAACTTACTTATCAGATATGTATATGATATTATTTATGATAAGAAATTAGATCTAAATAAGATAGATCTAAAAATCGTTTTTCGTAACGGTGCTTTCTCAATAATTAAGGTTACAAGNTATGATAATAAAAAATGACAAGATTTGGAGTTTCATAATTATTTGCCTTTCAATTTTGATACTGCTTCCTAAAAATATGAACACTCTTTTTTACTATGACGACAATCCTATAAGGTTCTTGGTAGCTAAAAAGTTAGCNGATGAAGGTATACCAACAATAGATGAACTAATTGCCTATCTATCTTTCGGTTCAGCAGAAATATATATACCATTTTTTCTTATTTCAAAGTTTCTCAGTATACAAAATTATGAAATAGTTTATAATTTTGCCTCGCTCTTTTACTTCGTTTTTTCCTTTCTACTTTTATTAGCTTCTTACCCTAACAAAAGGAATGGTAATATTTTCTGCNTTCCTGGCTTTACTTACATAATGGTTATTTTTTGTCTTTTGGGNATTTCTGCGGTAGTCGGTGGTCATGTTCACTGGTTAATGTCTTCTTCTCTCTTTACTGTTATCGCCTCAAGAATTTCTCTATCCCGGAACACAAAACTTAGCGCATTAGATTACATTATACTCGGAATTATTCATTTTATATCTCCTCCACTTGTAATATTTTCTGCTATTTTTTCTATTGTAGAAAGAAGGCCAGACGTGTTTTTCATACCTTTCTTAATATACTTCATTAAAGCTGTTATTGTTCATATCGTTCTTGTCAGGTATATAAATATTTTCCTTTCCCCAGAAATTACTCATCAGAATTTTACGGTAGAAGATAAGATATTTCTTCCTGTAGATTTTGGAATCGCTTTTCGACTTTTTACCTTTGATTACTTTGAATTATCATTCGTTTTTACTCCCCTGATTTATATAATAGCTTTTAGAGCAATATTTACAACAAGAAGAATGTTTATTATTTTTGCTTTCATTTACTATTTACTTGTTTTTTTTAATGGTTTTCTTTTGAAACTTTGGGAGGACGAGGGAATGGTTCCGAAGATTCTTATTATATTTTCTACTTTTGTTTTCAGCCCAAATCCAATAAGGTTTGCCCCTCTCTTTCTTATCTTTTCCCTCCTACATATTAAGAAGACAAGATTTGATGATTATTTCAAGTTTTTAGCTTTGCTTTTCTTTTCAGCAAGGTCTTTAATTTCTTTTTTTGGGTTTTCTCCTCTACCGGGAAAGTTGCCAGAAAGCGTAAATTCTCTTATCGAATATATGCTGAACAATACNGAAAAGGGAGATAAAATCCTTGTTGAAGGTGATAGGCATATATTTGAGAAAGGAAAACTAATCCATCCCCTCTACAACTCCCACATCTTACCTTATATAATAGCGAAGGTTGAAAAAAGAAATTTTGTTGGATTAGGTGTTCCTTGGGGACCTTTTTTTTCTCCATTCATAGCAGGTAAATTCAAAGAAAAACCATTAGATAAATCTGAAATTCTTTCTTTCATCTCAGAAAATGATATAAAATATGTGCTTTGCTGGACACAAGAGTGTGAAGATTTCTTTAGAAGTTTAAAAAAGAAAATAGTTGTGATAGATAAGTTCAAAATAATAAGCCTTNTTGAGGATTTTTAAATTATTAATTTAATTTAATACAACGTTGCCAGATTAGTAATGAAATGAGTGAATAAAAATTCATTTATGGTTTATAGTATAGTGGGCATCCTTGGCATATGTTTGGTATTTTTTTCCTGAAATCCTTCAAGAACTTGTGTCTCCTTTCCATCACGCCTTCTAAGTTATCAAAAACGTTTCCGAATGTTCTTTCTGGCTTTACAAATAGGAAGCAGCAAGGAAATGCGTTTCCTTTTATGTCTATTGCAAGTGAAAAGAATGCAAAATGGCAGAAACCTGAAAAGAAATCTCCCTTTTCAAATCCGCAGTATGGGGAGAACCTGATTTTTATCCCTCTTTTCTTGAAATCTTTTAAGGTCATTTTTATTTTTTCTATATCTTCTCTTCCTGGTAGTCCGACATCAAACTTTGCAAATTCTGCAACAAAAACAGTTTCTATGTAGAACTTTTCTATACCTATCTTATGCCCAAACTCTATTATATCTTTTACCTCATCTATATTCTCCTTCATTACCACCATTTTCAAGGATATTGTTGGTTTTTTGTATTTCATCCTTTTTTTTAATTGAATAAGTTTCTCCAAGTTTTTTATAACTAAATTCAGGTCTCCATTTACTCTTATTTTTTTGAATTTGGATTCATCTAATGAATCAATTGATACAGCTATCTCGTCTGTTCCAGTTTTTATAAACTTTTCTGGATCTATTACTGAGAAGTTGGAGGTAACGAATGTGTAGAAGTTTTTATATGAGGCATATTTTAACATTAGGTAAAATTCTTTGTTCAAAAAGGGTTCACCCGCTGCATAGGGAAATAANAANAANGAATCAGAGAACNTATCCGCAAGCCTTTTGAATACCTCAAAATTCATATATTCTTTTGGGAAATTACCTGCTCTACACATTATGCAGTTGAAGTTACATCCTCTTGTTGTTTCAATAAACAGTGTTGTCGGGCGAGTGTTCTTTACGACTATACCAAAGTTTTTTGCGATATAAGATTTTACGAAGTTTTCAANTCTTGCAGGNGAAAATTTTTTGATTGAATTTGGACCAAAACTCTTTGCTCTGAAAGTTTTTACNTCATGCAATATGTGATTGATGATCTTTTTTTTATTTATCTCTATTATTTTATGCTTTACCATTTTTGCTACACATTCTGCAATAGGTCTCGCAATTTTTGCAGAAATCCGGGGGGTTGCTTCTGAATCTCTTGAGAAATATTAATCTGTTTTTTAATGCTTTTTGAGGGTCTTTTAGAACATTACCTAAGCTTGCTTCTTTATAACCAAAGTATCTACAACATGTATATAGTTCGCCATCATATCCTATCGTTCCTATAAAGAAAGCATTAAAGCAATAACCCGTTGGTGTAAAACCTTCCGCTTTGCTATCCCACAAATAGATATATATTTTTGCCTTATCTTTGAACTTATCTCTCACCAGAAAAACTTTGCTAATTTCTTCTTTTGATAGTTTGCTGAGTTTTCTGAGTAAGTATCCATCTGCTGAATCTTGAAAATAAAATTTTTTTACTCCCATAGAAAGTCCGAATTCTACTATATCTTGTAGTTCTTCAATATTTTCATTAGAAATGATTGTCCTAATAGCTATTATTGGAAATTCTTTATTCTTTGGTTTCAAAGAAAGTATAGTTTTTAGATTTTTAATTACGATATCAAGAGAAATTCCCCTCAGTCGTAAAAATTTTTCAGGGTCTATTGAATC
>AWOA01000035.1 GCA_000494225.1 Candidatus Calescibacterium nevadense OTU 1 | reverse complement strand
TTTCTGAAATAGAGTTCGCAATTTTTACAGAATTCAGGTGGAGAGTATCTGAATTTTTTGAGGAAGAGATTTCTGTTTTTGAGAGCTTTTTGAGGTTCCAAGAGAATGTTCCCAAAACTTGCATCAACATNGTCCACAACCTTATAACATGGGTACATGTTTCCTCTGTAATCAATTGATGCCAAAGAGAAAGCTACGGGGCAGTATCCTTCTGGGACATCTCCTTTTAAATCACTTCTGTATGATACAACTATAAATTTTGCCTCTCTTTTATATTTATTTACAACTCTATGAATTTCATAAAGGTCGCTTGTATCTATATCTTCTGTCTTTGAGCATAGATTTCCATCTACGAGTGTTTGAAAATAAAATTTTCTTATGTTTAGTGATATACCAAATTTTACGATGTTTTCAAGATCATAGATGTTAAGTTTAGATAAAACAGTTCTTATAGATATTATGGGATATTTTTTATTACCTTTGATTTTCAAAAGCGATTTAAGATTTCTTTCTACTAATTCAAAACTTCCTTGCCGGATTACATAAAAATTTTGAGGGTCTACTGAATCGATGGAAGCCATAATTTCATTTGCTCCCATGTTCAAAGCTTTTTGGGGGTCAATAACAGAAAAATTTGAGGTGATATAAGTTATGAATTTGAGTTCTTCCGATGCATATCTGACTATATTGTAAGTATCTCTGTTCAGAAATGGTTCTCCGACCCCGTATGCGTGGAACATTAAGGATTTCTTGAAGTGGGGCAAAATTTTCTTTGCTTGTTCAAGTGTGATTGATGATTTACGAAATTTCCATGCATCACACATTATACATTTGAAATTACAGCCTCTTACAACTTCAAGAAAAAATCCCACCGGATATAACTCAGATATAAAAATACCAAGTTTTTGAGCAATAGCGGAAGAAATTAGGTTCAATATTCTCTGAACTGAAACTTTTTTCAAGTCCTTCAATGTTTCTTTCTCACCTCCTATTTTCTAAAATATAGTGGGCACTCAATACAAAAATTTGGTGGATGTTTCCTAAAATTCTCAATGAATTTTTGTCTATTTTCTATTGCGATCCTGAAACCTTCATCAGATGAAGCCGTTCCAAACGAAGGATCGTTCATATCCATATAAGGATATGGCATACAGCATGGAATAATATTTTTGTTTACATCTATTGTAGCCATAAAGTGAGCAAGATAGCAGTATCCTTTCGGATAATCACCTCCAAACTCAAAATTGACTAATGAGATCTCAATCTTATCCTTATATTTCTCTTTTAGACTTTGAAGATATAAAAAATCATTTTTATCTGGCATATGGAGAATTCCGGGGACATCAAAAGCTAACTTTTGAAATTTGACTCTATCTACTCCCAATTCTATTGAGTTTGTAATGATTTGCTCAGCGTCTTCCATTGTTTCCTTTGTAGATACTGCACTTATACTTATTATTGGTAGTTTCCTCTTTAATTTTTGCTTAGTTTGAATCAATGCTTTTAAGTTCTTTATGACAAGATCCAGATTTAAATTATTTTTGTTCAAACCATTATTATTTTTTTTGATTATCTGGTTTTTTATTGCTTCTTCATATAGTTCATTCAGTTTAGCTTTCATTTTTTCTCTCTTGGTTATTTCAAGCTTCTCTATGTCCACCCTTATCTTATCAATTATTTTTTCAAGTTCTCCTCCTTTTCTTATCATATCATACTTTTCTTTGTTAAAAGAGTCTATGGAGGCATTTATTTCGTAGAGACCTGAATTTATGATTTCTTCTGGGTTGGGCAATACAGTAAAGTTAGAGAATATTATAATGATTGTCTTTTTTTGAGCATACTTTATCATTTTGAGAGTATCTTTTGATAAAAATGGTTCTCCACCGTAGTTTAATGTAATGAACATAGCTTCTGGTAGTTTATCAATTAGATTTTTGAAATCATCAAAAGATAGTTTTTGTAATTTGAGTTGTCCAGCAGAACACATTACACAGTTCAAATTACATCCTTTTACTGGCTCTATTTGTAATATTATCGGCTTTGTATTAAATTTCAGTCCATATTTCCATGTAAGATAAGTTAAAATGAAGTTTTTGATTCTTATCATTGATAGTTTAGGATCGTANGGAGGAAACATTCTGGNCAGAGCAAATTTTACCTTATCCTTATTCANGAGCATTCTTTTTAAGATGAATTTCGCAAGGTTCAACATCTAAATCAAATAATTATAGGAATTTTCTGGTATGATTTGTTTTTTTTTATGATGATATTGTTGTGCTTATTTCTAAAACGGTTTTTTCAGCTTGCTTTCTCTTTACCATATGTACTTCCGAATTCAAATTCTTCTTATCCTTAGTTTTATGTATTAAAATCAATATTGATGTCTTTGGTGAGAAATTTTGATTTAGATGCACTAAAAAAGAGCGTTTTTCAGGCTTTATTTTTGAGTGGTATCCTATTTTTTTTATTTGTAGATACTTTAAGCTTTGATAGACTTTCATTTTTTATATTATCTTTTTGTATTTTTCAATCTCTAATAAAGTGAATATTTTCGCGAGAAAATCTTCCGTGTTTTAAGCTTGACATTTTTCATTATTGGATTATTTCATACTTATTTTAGTAGGAATAAATTTATTCCCATTGTATTTATTTCCTCACATAAATTAACTGGGTTGCATATTATTTTAAGAAGGGTTGTTTTTTTCTCCTGATACTACATTCTCCTGATGGAATTCTAATTTTTTTTCTTTTTTTTTGGGCGATTGATGAGCAAAGAATAAGTTTTGAATTTTTTGACATAATAAATTTGATAATCGCTTATCTTTGGGGAAGTGCGTGTTCATTTATTTTGCTGGTTGAAAATTTCGTCGCAAGCTTTTTTGACACCAAAACGGCAAGCCATTTCAAGGTACTCTTTATTTTTGGTTTCTTGCCATATTTCGTAGCATACATCTCCTCTACTTCCTTTGCAGCTTTTTATCCTGAATTCTTTAAATTTTTCCATATTTCCTTTCCGCTGGTGTATATAAGCTAAATTCAGACAGGCTCCACCGTTCCCCGCATTGCAAGCTTTTTCATATAAAGAGAGAGCTTTTTTCTCGTCTTTCGCCACTCCTCTGCCATTTTCATATAGCGCCCCAAGAAGGAAGCAATCTATTGGATCTTGTTCCTTGTCTTTACATCCGCTCTCTGCTAATTTTATCGCTTTATTTAAGAACTTTTGAGCTTCTTGCTGGTTATTATATCTTTCGGAGAAAATTGTAGAAAGATGATAGCATCCCCATGAGTCCCCAAGATCGCAGGACTGCTTATAAAATGTTTCCGCTCCGTTCTTCCCAAGTAATTCTCCCGCCCTTGTAGAATATCCCATGGCGGTGTTGAAATCTCTTTTCTTGCCCCATCTCCCTTTTGCATATACGACATATAGTTTTATGCAAGATGAAGCATCTCCACCTATACATGCAGCATCAAGAAATTCAATAGCCTTCTCATAATTTCTATTTTCCTCGTAGTATTCTGCTACTTTGACGCAAGCGGTTATTGTGCCAGAAAAACACCTATCTTCCATCTCAATTAAATTCCGATCTACTCCAACATCACCTTTTTGAATTATTAACCAGAAAGCTAACGCAAAGAATATCATAAGTTCATTTAAATTTTAATATTTTCAATTTTTATTTCCTGATTTTTAACCATATGGGATAATTATCATAACAGCATCAAATACAATCAAAATTATCTTTTTACTTTTACAAAGTTTCATTTTCAAGTGGTTTTCTATTCCCTTTTTCTACTTATAAGTTCTCTTGTTTTCTATCCTTCTGAAACTATCAACTCACCGAGCTTTTCTGTCATCCTTTCGATCATCTTCTCGGTTCTCTCTGTCATCCTTTCGATCATTTTCTCTGTCCTTTCAGTCATCCTTTCGATCATCTTCTCGGTTCTCTCTGTCATCCTTTCGATCATCTCACGAGTAAGTCTTGATTCTTCGGTTATCAGTTTTTGGAGAGTTTCCCTTGTCTCTGTTATCAGTTTTTGGAGAGCTTCCCTTGTAAGTCTGGATTCTTCTTTGAGGGTTTTGTTGTTTATAAGAGCATAGGTGGTTAAAAAGACTCCCATTATAGTTGCCATAGCACTAGAAAGTGCAAGAAGTTCCCAAAAACTCATCNTTACCTCCTCCTGCAATAAATTTATGGTAGAATACTTCTAATGAGACTTTTTCTGTTTTATATATAATTTGGGAATAAGCGAGTTGATTTCTCATTTTATTTCACCCGTGCATAAATACACTTTCTCATACAAATTTTATTATACCTAAATGCTTTTAGGTTAAAAATTTTGCTAACACAGAAGGGAAAAGGATCATCCGATTTTTCATCAAGAATCACCTGATTTTTCATAGAAGTTAGATATGCAATTTCAAGAATGCAAAAAAGTGCAAAGAAATTGTTCTGATTTACTGAGTTCTCGTGTATAAGTAGCAGTTTTTACAGAATTCGGGAGGATTATTTCTGAAATTATGAATGAAACTTTGTCTTTTCTCAAATAATTTTATTACATTGTCTTGTATTATGCTACCGAATCTTGAAATTTGTATATTTTCAAATATCGGTGGCATGCAACAGGGGAAAATGTTGCCGAAGACATCAACGAGAACCATAAAATAGGCATAAAAACAGTAACCTTTCAGGTCCGATCGGTATTCAAAATTTACGGGTATGATTTCAACTTGATTTTTATATTTCTCTTTGAGTTTGATTATGAGTTGAAAATCATTGAAGTCAGGGGTGTGCAGCATTCCGGGAACATCGAAAGCAAGTTTCTGGAACTTAACTCTATCAATACCTAATTCAATTGATTTTCTGATTATGTCTTCTGCGTCGTCTTTTGTCTCTTTTGCAAAAACAGAATTTATGCTTATTATCGGTAGTTTTTTTCTCAATTTATTTCTTGTTTGTATTAAGGTTTTGAGATTTTCTACGACTTTTTCAAGTGTGTTAGTTAGTGTGCCTTGTTTATGTTTTATTGTATCAAATCTGTTTTCATCAAATCCAAGTTCTCTGAATATTCTTTTTAGGTCTCCAGATTTTCTAATAAAATCATACTTTCTTTTGTCGAAAGAATCTATAGAAATGTTAATTTCAAATAATCCAGAATTTATTAATTCTTCTGGTGACGGCAGTATAGTTAGGTTTGAAAAGAGTATAACAATAGATCTTTTCTGTGAATATTGAATTATCCTTATTATATCCTTTGATAAGAGAGGTTCTCCGAGAAAATTGAGAATAGTTACAAATGATTCTGGGAATTTTTGGATTATTTTTTTGAACTGTTCAAAGGGCATAATTTTTGACTTTAACTCTCCGGCTCCACACATAACACAGTTCAAATTACAACCCCTTACGGTTTCAATTTGTAAAATAACAGGTTTAGATTTGAGTTTGAGTCCATATTTCCAAGCAAGATAAGTTGAGATAAAGTTTTTGATTCTCAAAGTCGCAAGTTTTGGTTCAGAAATGGGGAAAATTCTTGGTAGAGCAAATTTTAATCTGTCAGTACCAGGGGACATCCTTTTTAAGATGAGTTTCACAAAACTAAACACTGTGTATAATTATAATCCATTTTTTAGTTGAGCTATTTTTTGAGCTACATTTTTACACTAATATGCTATTTTTTCTGAAAATTCTTTGTGTATTAAAATCAATATTGATGTCTTTGGTGAGAAATTTTGATTTAGATGCACTAAAAAAGAGCGTTTTTCAGGCTTTATTTTTGAGTGGTATCCCATTTTTTGCTTATATAAATTTTATAGATAGTGTAAAATCTGGTATATCTCCATTTTTAATATCATCTTTTTTGTGCGCGTTCTCTGTGTCTAACCTGAATATTTTCTTTGAAAGAAAAAATTTATCTTACCTTGTTTTAAGCCTGTCTTTTTTCATTCTCGGGTTAATCCTTACATTTAGCAGAAATGATCTTATAATTTCTTCTATCTATGTTATTATATACCTCAACTGGGGGATATACTACATCATAAGAAAGATCATGTTTTTCCCTGATGTTATTCTACATACTGCAGGCGGAATTTTGATTTTTTCTTTTGGTTTAGTTTGGGGAATTCACGAAAATAAGCAAGAAAAACTTTCTGATTTTCTTTTCATTGATAGTGAGATCATTTTGCTTTCACTCTTCGTTTCCCTTGCTTTTACCGCAGGATATCTTATTGATCTTGTTGATGATGTGGAAGAAGATAAAAAGATAGGACAAAAAAACTTGGCAGAAAAAATCGGAGTAAAATTAACTTTTTTAATTTCAGCTCTTCTGTTTTTTGTATCTTACATAAACGGATTTTTAGTTATAAAGCAAGATATCTCAAAAATAATTTTCATTTCTTTATTTTTAACNCATATATTTTCTGCAACGATTTTGTTTTTGAGCAACAGAATACTTAAATTTATACGAAATTATAGAAACTTTTATAGGCTTCTTTTTGTTTTGTACTGCCTCCTTATAACTTATGATAAAAAATTTCATCTTTTATTTTTCTTATGATGATGAAAAATAGGCCATATAACTAAAAAACACTTTGCCCATAAGCGATTTAGCATAAAATTTAGCATATCATAAATGCTTACATATCACTCATAATAAAAAGCAACAATAAGAAAGTGAAGGAAACAAAAAGATGAAAAAAATAAATGGGGAAAAATAAAAAGATGAGAAAAACAAATTTAGACCTTATATTTATTATTTCGTTTATATAATTAATATTTATTGACTTAATTAATATTTATCGACTTCGTTTATATATTATGAAACTTAAAGACAAAATCTTATCTTTTTCGGAGGAAAACATATTCAAAGAAAATATATTCTCTATTTCTGAAAAAATCTCAAGGATTTACGAAGAGGAAATCTCACAATTATATGAAAAGTATTTGGGTGGTGTTGATGGAATTTGTATTGCTGGATTTGGAAGCTTTGCAAGAAAATTTATGGCTCCTTGCTCAGATTTAGATTTCGTCATACTAACATCTTCGGATGTGGAAAAAGAAACAAATAAAAATAAAATCTCCTCCTTTATACATCATGTTTGGGATATAATTTCAAAGGCTGAATACTCTGTAAGAACTCCAGAAGAAACTATAAACCTCGCTCTTGAAGATGAAAAAGTTCTCACGTACCTTGCTGATATAAGATATGTAGCAGGAGATAAAAAAGTCTTTAATCATCTATTATACCTTATAAATCAATTGAAAAACACTCACAATGTCAAAATGTTTTCCATCTTATCCCAAGATAGAGTTGTGCGGATATCAAAGTATCAAAACCTGGTTGAACCTGATCTCAAAAAATCTCCCGGTGGTCTTGAAGACTACTTCTTCATCAAAACACTACAAAAACTTATTTCAGATGACATTCTTGTCTCGCTGAAAGAAATAGAAAATGACTTTTTGAGTATTCTTGAATTAAGAGCTATTCTTCACATATTGACAAAGAGAAATACAAACTCTCTTTATATCGGTCTCGTTGAAGATGTTTTGAACTTTATAAAATCGAAAACCGGTAAAAAGTATGGATTAGTTGAATTTATGACCAAAGTTATATCGTCTATGCAAAGAATAAAAGTTTATGCTGATATATCGCATAACTTTGTGAAAAAGAAAATCTACCCGCCAAATCCGGCTTTAATATCATATTTTGGACCTTATTTTTCAGACGGAGAATTTTTGTATGCTGATCCCGAGCTTTTCAAGAAAGAACCTTATAGACTAGTTGAGGTATTCAAAATTGCGAAAGCTAACGAACTTGAATTAGCACCTGAAACCTCATATTTTATATTGAAGATGAAAAATCTTGATTTGAACGAAGATATACAAGCGAACAAGATCTTTTTTGAAATAATAACAGATATCGGAGGTATAGAAAAGACTCTTATGCGTATGAAGGAACTCGGAATACTTGAAAAAATTATCCCAGAATTTGGGCGAGTCTCAAATTTATATCAGATGTATCCCCCTCATGTTTATCCCGTTGGGGTTCATCTTATAAAGTGCGCAGGTGAAATGGAAAAAATACTTTCAGGAATAAAACCTAAATTTATAGAAATAATGCCCGGATTAGATGAAATAGACAAAAATATAGCTCTTTTATCTTCTTTTCTTCACGATATAGGAAAAGGTTCTAAAAAAGATCACTCCGAAGTAGGCGAAGAGTTAGCCGAAAGAATAGGAAAAAGGTTAGGTTTAGCCGGTGAAAGCCTTGATAGGTTAAAGTTTATAGTCAAAAATCATCTGATCTTAGCTCATTTTTCACAAAGAAGAGATTTACACGAAAGAGAAACATTAGAAAAATTAGCTTCATCTTTTCCTGACCATGTCACGCTCAACACGCTTTACTTGGTATCTATTGCCGATGCNCTAGCGACGAACCCTAATAGTTGGAACCAATGGAAAGCTCATCTGCTCGGAGAGATTTACGGAAAGGTCGATGATGAGATGAGAAAGGGGTTAGGTTATGTTGAAGAGGAACACATAGATGTTGATATACTCCGAGAGGAGCTTTCTCAAATTTTCCCACAAGATTTAGTCTATTCTTATATATCTTCTCTTTCAGATAAATTCATTTCATTTTTCAATTACGATAGGCTTTTCAGATATTCCTNCCTGCTTTTGAAGNCTTATGTTGATAAAAAGGGGATTGCAACTTATACTACAAGGAAGGAAGGAGTTATTGAGATTGTAGCCATAGATAAAGATACATGGTCTCTTATAAGTGANTGCGCAGGACTTTTGTTCATTTCAGGATTCAATATATTATCACTTTATTCCGAGGGCGGAGTGCTGGGGTTATCTATAAATGTGTTTTGGGTTCAACCACAAGACAAAATAAGAGCTCAAAACTTTATCAGAATGTTCAAAAACAGAAACCTTGATGAAATAATAGAGCAGGTAAGAATTAGGAGAGAAAGATCTATGGGTAAGCAATCTGGTTTAAAAAAGAACTCAAAAGATTCAGTGAAGGTTATTTTTGATAATACAACTTCTCGAAATTATACTATCGTTGAGGTCTACTGCTACGATAGACCGGGTCTTCTTTTTGATATATCTTGTGCTATATCTTTTATGGGGTATGAGATATCAGTTGCAAAAATTTCAACAAAGGAAGATAAAGTGGCGGACATTTTCTATATAAGAGAAAGGACCACCGGAAAAAAGCTACAAGACGAACAATGCAAAGCACTCAAGGATTCTATACGAGATGCTATTATTCAAGGTATTCAGATTCAGCTTGGGCAGAGACAATTTCTTTGAACTCTTCCGGATTTTCCCTCATTTTCTCAAGGTTCTCTCTTATTTGTGAAATAACTTCTTCAAATTCTACGATTACTCTTTTCCTCTTTATTGGGTTTGCATGAGATAAAACCTCTTTATACACAAACGGATGTTGTATCCCCATTTCTTTGAGTTTACTCACTATTTCTTTTACTATGATGTGTAGTTCTTGTAGGGATTTAGCTCTTTCTTCTCTTTTTGGTTTAGCTTCCTTTAACGGAAGGTCAAATGGCCAATCTGCTTTTTTTAATATCGGATCCCACGCAGAGCCGGAAAATTTCTCATCCATCTCATAAACCATACCCATCGTCACATAATGAATCTCTTCAACTGATTGCAGAACGTCATCGTCTGTCTCTGGTTTATCTTGGAACATATCTACAAGTTCGTTATANATTCTCAAAGCAACATAAGCTTTCTCTTTTATGTTCGGTTGTTTCTCTATGTTGAGGTTTATCATCAAAGTCGCGTAATCCCACGGAATTATAACAGATGGTATTTTTTTTATGCCTAAATCAAGNCANGCAAGATACCTGTGTTGCCCATCAAGAATTATGAATTTATCTTCATCTGGNTTTTTAGCTACAACCAAAGGAACAACGAANCCTATTGTTGANATTGATTTTGCAAGNTTCTTCACATGTGGCTTTGATGGCTTCCTCTGATATACAACTACCTCAAGGTTCTCAACCGGTATTTCAGATACTATTAAATCGTATCCTTTGTAAGGCTCTTTGAGAATGTAGAGGTTTTTAAGAAGCCTTTTTATATCTTCTATTTTCTCCTCTTCTTTCTCTTTTTTTG
Organism: Candidatus Calescibacterium nevadense OTU 1; assembly: GCA_000494225.1. Lineage (GTDB taxonomy): Bacteria > Calescibacteriota > Calescibacteriia > Calescibacteriales > Calescibacteriaceae > Calescibacterium > Calescibacterium nevadense. The sequence continues at coordinate 57 of AWOA01000035.1, read as the reverse complement.
TATCAAAAAGTTCTGCCATAATTTCAATTTTATTGTTTCAGATTTCACTATCGTAAT
>AWOA01000034.1 GCA_000494225.1 Candidatus Calescibacterium nevadense OTU 1 | reverse complement strand
TGCAAGGTTCTTCACATGTGGCTTTGATGGCTTCCTCTGATATACAACTACCTCAAGGTTCTCAACCGGTATTTCAGATACTATTAAATCGTATCCTTTGTAAGGCTCTTTGAGAATGTAGAGGTTTTTAAGAAGCCTTTTTATATCTTCTATTTTCTCCTCTTCTTTCTCTTTTTTTGTATCAAAAAGTTCTGCCATAATTTCAATTTTATTGTTTCAGATTTCACTATCGTAATAGTCCAAAAAAATCTCAAATGATTTTTCATCATTCAGAATTTTACTTGAATTTGGGTTCAGCCAAATTCGTTTCAGCCTCCTTACCAGTCTTTGTTCCCCTTTTGAAATCTCTGGCTGCCACTTTTATCTCATATCATTCATCCATCGGAAAGCAGAACACCCCTTGGTGAGTTTTCCGATGCACTTTTATATTCTCTCATCAGTTAATCTCATCTGTTCAAGAGTTTCCATTTTAAATTTTTCAACTCTTTTATCTGCCCTCTCGTTTGATAACGCGGGAGTTTCCGCCTTTCCTTCCTTTCATTAGTCTTATTTGTTCGTCTGTTCCCCTTTGAGCTCCCATAAGTTCAGCTATACTTTCCCTAATTTCAGATGTGCTCTTTCTAATTTCCATACTTTTAAGAAGTCTTTGAGCATTTTTTCTATTTTGTCTAATTTTATCTAATCTTGTTTCCCTTTTTGAAAATTTCAGAACTTACACCATCTTGATGATTTCAATAATGTTATTGGAATTAGAAGATGGAAGATTCATCATTAAAATTAAAGATTTATCTCACTTTAATAATAAGTGATATTATGGAAAAATAAATTAAAAATAGGTGATTGCTCAAAATATTCCACCTGCGTCATTCGGGAGGTGGAAACTATGGACTTAGCAGATTTAAAAATAGCATCCTCTGAAGAAAAAGCAGAAGAATTCCTAATAGCAAAAGGGAGTACTTAAAACCTTTGTTCTATTTCTATGCCCTTTTTGTGCTAATAAAAGTATAGGTAAAGTCAGAAGAAACTTTTTTAGGTGCCACAGATGTAAGAAAGAGTGGAGCGTTAGAAAAGATAGCATACTTGAAAACATGAAAATTTCTTTGAAAAGTTTGTTTTGGCTTAAAACTATTCATCCTTGAAGTGCCAGTGAATGAAGCTTATAAGGAACTTGGTATAGCATACAATACCGCTTACAAGATATATAGTAAGATAAGNCTTGCAATATATCACTTTGTATCAAAGGAGGATACAAAATAAAAAATCTACACCATATATTCAGGTTTAATTATATATTCAGGTTTAATTTTATGAATCTGTTGGGGAGGAAAAAAGTCAAACATCTCAGGTTGTGTAAAATAAAGCTCTGCAATATGTTTTGCTCCTACTTCTGGTGGAATTGCCCTCTCAACGTCTAAACTGAAAGCTAAATCATATCCTTGAGATAAAAATATCCTTTCCTTTGAAATCTTACTGATTTTTCTTTTTTTATTTTTTTTATTGCTACTGCTATTCCAGTCTTTGTCTCCTTTTTTATTTTTTTCTTCTATTTCTTCTTCTTTTTCATATAAAAATTCATATTCTGCACAATAGAAAATGTTTTTTTTACCACTGAAAAGGTGGAACCTTATTGTCTTCATGTCAAATAATTTTTCTAAAAAGAGAGCTATCCATCTGAATGTTAGAGTGGTGTAGATGGGTATTCTCAACGCAAAGCTTATTCCCTGCGAATATGCAATCAAAGCCCTCAAAGCTGTAAAAGAACCGGGACCACGAGCTAATACAATCTTTCCTAAATCTTCAAATGCTGTTCCAGAAATCTTCATAGCTGAATTTACAACTTCTGCTATAAACTTTGTTCCATAAAGCTTTTCTGATGATACAGAGCTTTGAACTTCAATCTCATTTTTATTTTCATTAGCTATTGCAACAGAAATTGTGTTTGAAAAACTAAAATCAAAAAAAATTATTTTCTCTTTTCCAAGCATAAAGTTAAATAAAAACCGCAAAAAACAACTATTTTTGATATATGTATATTTATTTTTTTAAGCTCGTTAAAATCAGGATTTTTTTTTCAGGAATGATTATATTTTTTTTAAAAAAGATTGATTATATTATATAAACCAAAGGAGGTAAGAATTATATTATGGTAGAGTATATGATAAAAAGCTTGTTTGGTGAGGAAAAAAGTAAAAAATGGAGGAAAAGAAAAAAAATAAAAAAAATTGAGCTATTTACTTCTGTCTTCTTATTCTTTTTATTATTCATGTTTTTATTATTTTCTTACAGGAAGGCTTCTGCTACACCATTACCAGTTACAACTTTTCCATCTTACCTGCAAAATTCCGTAGTTTTGAGATTAACAGGGTGTCTAAATCAGTGGCTACAGCAAAATTTTAACTACCTCTTCCGGGATGATGGCGTAGCTGCCTCAGGTGATGAGCTCTGTCCTCCTGGGCAATATCAGGGAACTCCGGGGTCTTTTTCTACTGGAAATGTTCCGTGTGGATGGAAAACTTTGAACATGCTGAATGCTCTTATTATGGATTTACTTGACAAACAGAAAACGATAGTGGGTATCGGTGACGATCCTGTTATGTGTTGCTGCGACCCCGCAAAAGATCCTGAAAACTGCACAGGACCTCTAACGACAGGTTGTCCCACTCAGTTCCCTAATAGAGGAAAGTGCATGGCTTTAAAACCAGAAGCTACAAATTACTTCGTTATTAACCATTTTGATGGTTCCACCCCTATTCGAGGTTATCAAGCATGGGGTGTGACCTGGGTTGTTGCCCCCGGTTCAACGACAGCTTATTGGTCAGGACTTTTAGACCAGTGTCTTCCTATACCTTTATTGGGAAATTTGTGTCTGAACTTATCCTTGAACGACGTATGTAATGCTACAACATGTGGTCCAGTTCGTAACTACAACGGAACCTCTCACCCTGGTAATTGTTGGTATACAAGAACGAGCCGGGCTGTGGGAGGAAACGTCTGTGATGATGATCCAAATGTTACGGGTGTGTATACGAGTGCGAACAGAGATAACTGGATTATAAGATACAACCCTGTCGGTGGCATTTCTCTTAATTTTTCCGTAGGTGAGAGTGTGGGTATTTCTTGTGGTATGGGAGCAGCGTACACCTACAACGGTAAAATTTTCACCGGAAATGAAGGATTTTTGACTATTGAATTGAATATTGGAAGTTCTGCAAATCCTCTTTTGATAGATATAGACGCCGCGACTCCTTCTCCGGGAAACGTTATAACATTTATTCCTTCTGGTGTCCTGCCACCTGCTATTAATGTTGCTCCCGGGAGAACAGACTGCAATGATAATGCTGCATACCAGCAAGGTGATTGCTATGTTAGAGCTTATCTTCGGGCAAGGGGTGCTTTGAAACTCAAAGTTGGCGCGACTTTGTATCTTGAACACAGAACTGGTTCTTGGCCCCATTTGCAAGATGTTGGAATAGCCGTAAGAGAAATCAACTTCTCAGAGGCTCCCTGGATATCTCTTTCTCTGGATTGGACTTGGTCTGAGCAGAGCCCGAACTGCACTGCAACTTCAACCTTATGTGTCAGAAAAAATATAACTTTAAAAGCCATGAAAACAATTGAGTTTATAGATGTTATATTGAGAGGTCTTTTCAGATTCGCTTATATTCCTTCCGGTCTCCAACAATATTTCGGTCCGATTGTTTTTGATATAAGTGGTCTTGTGCAAGTGGAAACATCTAACTTTTTCCCAACATGGGTCAGACCAATTACAGCAGATGATTTACTCATAGATATCTCCATGGGAGGAGACCCATATTTGGGAACTCAGGTCCTCAGGTCAAAATCCTGTTTCGCTCGTGAAGGGGTGGGTCCCGGAACAAACAGGAACGAGCTTTATCTTATAGGTTCAGCGATGATAGATCTTGACCTTTTCAGAAAGGGAACTGATTGGAAAAATACAAATCAGTGGGCGGACCACAGAATCCCGTCTTGTGGATATCTTCCTCCACCTTATGGTACTCATCCCACTCCTCCTTTGTTTACGGGTCCTGGTAACTTTTCTCAACTTCCGCATGTAGGTTCACGAGATTCGGCATCCCTTGCATCTTGTGAGAGTAGCGGAACATTTGTTGGCATTTCATTTTTCCAGAATGTTTTTTCATATTTGGTCTCTGATATAGCAGCATCTGGTATAATGTGCCTTGCTCTATCTCAAAAGGGGGAAGGTTTTGCTTCAGGATTGCCTTTGCCTATATGGACAGTTGGTCAGATGAGACTTATGATCCCTGACCTTTATAATTTCCTTGAGCAAGAATTTGGCTCCGATGTGACAGATATGCCTATGATCTTTGTCTTCAAGCCTAAACCATATCCAGCTGTCCCGGGCTTCCCTTCCGCTCCTGAGGTTCGTTTTGTAAGTGATGTACCTCCAGCTAATGTCGACCCTTTACCGATAACGGCTGATGTCCTCCTGACGCTCCCCAATAATGATTTTGAGATATGGGTTGATGTAGATAATGAAGTTGAGCAGTGGGGACTCGGGCCCGGGGAGGTTAGCGGAACTTGTAGTTATGGAACAACTCCGGCTCCATCTGGTTGGTGCACAGCTTTCCCTACCGGTTTAACTCCGCCAGCTCAGGGAACTATAAATGTTGGACCTCCTGGTAATGCGTTCAGAAATAACTTCCCAGACTGTGTCTCTTTTGTGGATTGCGATTCAACGATTGGAAATCCATCTGATAGGATAAGCGAAAGAAGGTTTATAGGTCAATTTAATGTTGGAGTAACTTTGGCATTGGACCTGAATTTCCTCGGTTGCGGAAGAAGATCATACAAGGCTTTTGGTAACCTGGGAGCTTGGGGATTTCCCGATACATGGTATAACCCGTGGAATCCAGCAAGTACTGGGAACTGCACAACTGTAAGCCATCTGAGGAGAGTTGATTTAACCTTAGGTGTGATCTCTCGCGTTGGATCAGTTGATGTTACAAATGATTCGGGAGCCGTGAGAGTTTATTACCCGTTCTCTGGTGGAACATTTGCAGGTTATATCGCCGACTTTATAGCTGTTATACTCTCTGGCTCTTTAGCTCTTGATGCCCAAGTGGGTTATACACTCTCTGCAATACTTGACCCAGATGATAACCTATATAGTGCAACTCCTGCAAACAATAATGTTGTGAGAATAGGAGGGCATACAAGGGGTGGAACAGCGGATAGATTAACTCACACGTATATCACAAGAGATGATGTGGGAAATTTGGATCCCGATCCTAGTACTTTTTATCCACCACGATTTCTTACTATTGCGATTGATTTACAAGGATTTATTCACCCCAACTTCTTTTATGGAGTTATATCTCAGCTTTTAAGTGGTTCTACGAATCTTTTTGGTTCTGCCCCGAGATTTGTTGCTAATGGGGAGGTTAATCTTGAATCTTTGAACCCGCTCGTTGAAGCTTGGCAGAAAATAAACAACGGACAAGAGCATTTCATAAGTTTCAGAGAAATTCAAGAGTTTGTAAAGAAGATAGAAAAATCTGGTCTTGTTGTTCCGATGAAAAAGAATGAAAATGGGGGAATTGATGATTTCCCACCAGAAACTGTTGTGGAATATGTTCAAGCCTCTCAACACAGAACAATAATAAAGCTCTCATGTGTTGATGATTATACAAAACCAGATAACTGTTGGTTTGCTTGGAGATGGAAAGGCAAAATGTGGCAGCCCTGGATGCAATCTGACACGATTGAAATAAGGGGGCTTCCAGATGGCGAGTACGAGATAGAGGTAAGATCTCTTGATGATATGGCACTCCCGGATATTACTCCCGTAACTGTGAGGTTTTTAGTAGATGACACTCCACCTTCCGTTTTCTTCCCAAAGAAAGCTTTCTTCAAAAGAGGAGACGTTTTGCGAGTTGAACTTTGGGACTCCATAACAAAACCGGATGAGATAGAAGTTTCATACAAGTTTGGAAATACTGACTGGAGTGAGTGGCAAAGAGTAGATTTTGTTGATAGAGGTTTAGGAGTAAAACTTATAAGACTTCCTGACGAGGTCGGGACGCACAGTATTTTAGTCAGAGCCAAAGACAAGAAAGGCAATATTGAAACCCGTGAATTTTACCTTGATGTAGGGAAACCCGTACAAGGAATCTTCTCCTGCTCGCGGTAATTTTTACGATACAGAAAATAAAATTTAGGTGAAAACTACTTTTCCGTAAAAGCCCAAANCAAAGACTTGCCAAAGAAAAGGAAGAAGATATTATTCTGAAAATCATTTTCNGATGTATCAACCCTGAAGGGAGCTGTCCAAGGTTGGATAGAAGATCCGGTCAAATGAGTGCGGAAAATAGTTGAAGATTTGAAAATGCTAAAAGAAAATTCAANAATGTTTTACCAGAAAGTAGAAGATTTGAGAGAATTTGAGNGAGGAGACGAAGAGGGGATTTCAGATGTTGAAGTTCTAAAAAGTTTCCAAAACTTCAAACATTAGAGTGTTTGGAATTGTGTGATTTGAACTTTAAATTTTTATTTTTGCGCAAAAGCTTTTTCTGGTTNGGCATAAATATATTTAAGTCTTATGGTGAAAACACGATTTGCTCCTTCTCCTACTGGTAGGTTCCATGTTGGTGTTGCAAGAACTGCTCTTTTCTCTTATCTTTGGGCAAGAAAAAATAATGGAAAATTCATTTTAAGAATTGATGACACAGATAAAGAAAGATCAAAAAAAGAGTTCGAAGATGAAATAAAAGAAGGTCTAAAATTTTTGGGGGTGGAGTGGGATATAGAGTTCAGACAATCAGAAAGATTAGAAGTATATAAAAAAATTGCTTTTCGGTTGATTGAAGAAGGATTAGCTTATAAGTGCTATTGCTCACCGGAGGAACTTGAAAAATATAGAGAAGAAGCTCTAAAAAAGAAAATATCCCCCAGGTATCCCAAAACTTGTAGATATAGAAAAGATTCTCATGAGCAAGATAAACCTTTCGCGATAAGGCTCAAAGTTCCAGAAGACGAGCTTTATGTTGAATTTGAGGACCTTGTTATGGGGAAGGTGAAAGTTGATACATCTGAAATNGAAGATTTCGTTCTTCTGCGNTCAGACGGATCACCAACATATAACCTCGCATCAGTTGTTGATGATGCCGAATACAAAATAACGCATATAATAAGAGGAGCAGACCACATATCTAACACTCCAAAACAAATTTTGCTTTTCAAGTTTTTAGGACATATTCCCGATTTTGCTCATATTCCACTCGTTTTGCCAGATGAGGGAATCGGCAAACTCTCAAAAAGAACCTCACAAGATGTCAGTAAAATTTATATTCTTGACCTAAAAAGAGAAGGATTTTTGCAAGAGGCAATTGTAAATCATCTTGCAAGACTTGGCTGGGCTTTCGGAGATAAGGAAATCTTCTCAAAAGATGAACTCATTCAGCTTTTTGATATCAGAAACATTCACAGATCCCCCGCAAGATATAACTTTGATAAACTCTACTGGCTCAACTCAGAATGGATAAAAATTTTAGATGACTCCGAACTTATAAGGAGACTCCGTGATTTTTCAGGAATGAAATTCTCGGAGGAGCAAGAAGAGAAAATCTTGAAAATTTTGCCCCAGGTGAAAATAAGNGTAAAAAACCTCAAAGAAATGTTAGATATGATTTTACCTTTATTTGAACTGAAAGATTATGATGTAGAAGGTCTTGAGAAGTTCGTAAAAACTCAAAAAGGAAAGGTTGTTCTTCAGGAATTTATGAGAAAATTACAAGATATAGATTTTGATGGAGAAGATGGTAAGAAAAATTTTGATTCTGTTATGAAAGAGGTCGCAGATAAAGTTGGAGAAAAGGTTGTTTTTGTCGCTCAAACTCTGAGAGTTGCTCTCGTTGGCAAACTCGTTTCCCCTCCGCTCTTTGATGTAATAANCGCAATTGGGAAAGATAAAGCATTATCAAGAATAAAAAAAGCTCTGGAACTTTGAAACAAATAAATTGGAATTTTAATTTTAAAATTTGTGAAACCGGAGTGAATTCAAACTAAAATTGAGCTTGTAATTCATCTGCTTTTCAAAGCTACGGAATCCACTTATTTTCTCTATACCATTTTACAGTTTGTTCTATTCCTTCTTTGAATGTAAATTTAGGTTTGAAACCTATATTTTTTATTTTTTCTGTGCTGTACATAAAATCTCCTGCAAAATAATCGTTCCACTCTCTATCAAGTCTTGGTCTCAAAGGAGTATTAAGATTTTTCTCTTTTGCAACCTCAAACCACTGGGAAAGAACCTTTTCTTTCAGGTCATCGTATATAGGAAGATGTGAAATAAGGAGTGTGAGTGGTCTTGCAACGAAATACGGAATTGATTTTTTGAGTTCAACTCCACATGCATTTGCTATGACTTCAAGCATANTCTCCATAGGTAAAGGAGTATCATCTGCTACATTAAATATCCTTGAATCAGNGGAATCTTGACCGATTTTTTCCCCAAAAAATCTTTTTATCACAGTATCAACCGCGTAAGCAACATCTAAAACATGCACAGAATGAGTCATCGGACCACCTTTTACAGATGGTAGAGTCTTTTTTCCTTTTTCCCTCGCAAGTGAATACAAACCTATGAGCATAGCATGCCCATACTTTGACCTTGGACCGTACATCAAAGTTGGACGAAGTATTACCGCATTAAGTCCAATTTTCATATAAGTTTTAACTATATCTTCACCTTCCTTTTTTGTCTTCTCATAATGGTTCCGTGGTTTTAGGGGTGTTTCTTCATCTGCTGGAATTTTTTCCGGCTTCCCGTAAACTCCTGTTGAGCTTGTGTGTATGAATAATCCAACTTTTCCTAAACTTGCTCTGCAAATTCTTTCTACTGCATCTACATTTACTCTTCTCATAAGTTTTGGGTTTGCAGAAAGGTCAAAAATTGCTGCTGTGTGAATCAAAACATCGATATCTTTTTTGAAAAACTCAGAAAGTGTGTCTGATGTGATGTCGCAGGGAATTATATCCTCACAGAATTTTTTTATTTCAGAAAAATCAGCTCCTGGGAGATCGGTTGCGACTACTTTGTATCCTTGTTCTGAAAGGAATTCAGCAAGATTTGTCCCTAAAAAACCCGCAGCACCTGTTATAAGACATCTCATAAAGTGTAAATTTGCTCTTTACACTTGGTTTTCGTAAGTTCCAAAAATTTTTTCTACCTCGTCAAGTACAATATCTGCAAGGTAAGAACTTCTGACACGGGGACCTGCGAAAACTGCTTTGAATCCTAATTTTTTGCAAAATTCTCGCAAAAATTCCCATTTTTCTTCGGGAATAAAAGAATAGACTTTTCCGTTCTTTGTAAGAGATGGTTGAAAGTACTGACCAAAAGTTATTATATCGCAACGGGTTTGGGCAATTTTTTCAACCGCTCTTTTCAGCTCATCATCTTTTTCTCCCATCCCCAAAATAATAGATGTTTTTGTTATAAAACCTTTGCTCTTTGCATATTTTANGAGTTCAAGTGATTTTTCAAAATCTCCTTTTGGTCTTATTCTGTGATAAAGTTCTGGCACAGTTTCAACATTGTGGGCAAAAACATCTGGTTCTGCCGAAAGCACTATATCTAAATTTTTTATTTCGTATTTTAGGTCAGGGCATAGTATCTCTACCTTACATCCTATTTCTTTTACTGCTTTTATGCATTCTGATATGTGTTTTGCTCCACCATCTTCAAGGTCATCTCTTGTAGGAGATGTAAGAACAGCATATCTTATTCCAATCTCTCTTATCGCATTTTTTAGGTTTTCAGGTTCGTTTGGGTCAAGAGGTGGAGGATTTTTTGATTTTTCTATTGCGCAAAAAGAGCAGTATCTTGTGCAAATTCTCCCCATAATAAGAAATGTCGCTGTGTGCCTNCCTCCAAAACATTCAGATATGTTCGGACATATTGACTCCTCGCAAACAGTGTGTAATTTATATTTCCTCAAAATTTCTTTTATCCTGTGGGTTTCTGAAAGTTTTACCTTTGGTTTTATTATTTCTCTTCTCTCTGCTTTAATCACTTTTATCATTATAAATTTTTTGAAAATTTTTTGAAATAGTCAAACTTTTTGAAAAAATTAAAAGTATTATATTTTTGACCTAAAAAGGAAAGAACAAAATGAAGATATTTCTTGATACTGCAAATATAGAAGAGATATCAAAAGCCGTTCAGACCGGACTTGTGGATGGTGTCACAACTAATCCGTCTTTACTCTCGCAGGAAGCACAAGGAAATCCAATCGAACATGTAAGAAAAATTACCAGTTTGGTTCCGGGACCTGTCAGCGTTGAAGTTACGGAAACATCGGCAGAAAAAATGATATCGCAGGCAAGAGTGATTTCTGAGGTATCTCCAAATATTGTTGTGAAGATTCCTATGACTGAGGACGGTATAAAGGCTACTTACAGACTTTCCCAAGAAGGAATAAAGGTTAATGTAACTTTGATTTTTTCCCCATCGCAAGCTTTACTTGCCATGAAAGCAGGAGCATACTTTATATCTCCGTTCATAGGGAGATTAGATGATATATCGCAAAACGGACTTGACCTCATAAGAGAGATAGTTCAAATAAAAAAAATTTATGGTTTCAAAACCGAAGTTTTAGCTGCATCTTTAAGGCATCCCCTACATTTTGTTGAATCTGCAAAAGCTGGTGTTGATATCGTAACAATTCCTCCCAAAATATTCTGGCAGATTTTCAANCANCCTCTCACNGACTCTGGNCTTAAAAANTTNCTTGATGATTGGTCATCAAAATTCAAAGACGGATTTTTATTTGACAAAAAGTAATTTCTTAATAAAAAAACGCTGTAAGACTTTGCAAAAGTTAATTTATACAAAGTAATGAAGCTTGCAGTTCTTGGAACTGAATCTGATGCTGGAAAAACTCACATAGTTTCTGGTCTCTGCTGGATTTTAAGTCAAAAAAATAGAATTAATCTTTTCCCTTTCAAAGGTCAGAATATGTCCTTGAATGCTTTTTTAGGAAGGGATAACGGTGAGATGGCTTTTGCGCAGGCTTTTCAAGCTATGTGTTCTTCACGAGAGCCAATATCTCATATGAACCCAGTTTTGCTCAAACCTATTTCAGATGGAAAAATTGATGTTGTTGTTTTCGGCAAATCCCAAGGTCCTAAAACGTCATCAGAATACTGGAAAAGTTATAAAGCACGTGTTAAAGATTTAGTTTTTGATGAGTTCTCAAAAATTTTAAAAAGAGAATCAAATGTGATAGTTGAGGGNGCTGGGAGTTGTTCAGAAGTAAATATGAAACCTTTTGATTTCTCTAATACAGAGCTTTGTAAAAGTTTTTCTATTCCTTTTCTTGTAGTAGCAGATATTTATAGAGGCGGGGTTTTTGCAAAAATAATCGGAACATATGAGATTTTTGATAAGAAAGAAAAAGATCTGCTCTGTGGATTCATAATAAATAAAATGGCGGGTGATAAAAGTCTTCTCAAAGATGGAATAGATTTTATTGAAAAGAAAACCGGAAAAAAAGTTCTCGGTGTGATACCTTTTGTCCCGGATATCAAACTCCCACCGGAAGACGAACTTGATGCGCTAAACCAAATAGGGCAGAGTATGTCGGATGTAAAAGGAAAAAGTAAGAGCAGTAGCAAGAAAATAAAGGTTTATGCTGTAAAAACTCCGTATCTATCTAATTACTTTGATTTTTATCCTTTAATGATAGATGATAGTTTCGAATTCAGATTTGCGCTTTATCCATCTGAGCTTGACGATGGAGATTTGATAGTTCTCGGAGGTTCAAGAAATGTTTTCTATGACCTCAAATTTCTGAAAGAGAAAGGCTTTGCAGAAAAAATAATGAGTTTTATTGGCAAGATTGGTAAGAAAAAAAGAAGGCTCATAATAGCTATATGCGGTGGCTATGAATTCTTTTTCCGTCAAATATCAGATGAACTTCAAATAGAGGGAAACGGGGAGGAAGGGGGGTTAGGTCTGATAGGTGAGAAAATTGAATTTCACAAAGAAAAAATAACGGCGTGGCGTAAAATAAAAGTAGATACTTCATTCTTTTCAGGCTTTGTTGAGGGCTTTGATTTAAGACACGGCAGAACCTCTGGAAATTTAGATTACTTTTCATACGGAGACTTTTTTGGAACTTTTTTGCATTCAATATTTTGGAATGATGATTTCCGCTTTGCGGTTTTAAAATACTTTGGAGTTGAAGAGCGAAAACCTTTGTGGTCTCTTATATCTTCTGAAATGAAAAAGTGGTCAGATTTACTCGCTCAAAATTTAGACTTAAACTTTGTTAAGAGTTTATTATCTTTTTGAAAGTTTATTTTTTTTATATTTATTAGTGTTTTATTACTGTCATGATTTCATTTATCGTAAGGCGGGTTCTTTTTGGGCTTTTGGTTATTCTGCTTGTTATAACCTCTACTTTTTTTCTGCTCAGACTTTTACCCGGAGGTCCCTTTGACAAAGAAAAAAAGCTCCCAGAAGAAATAAAAATAAATATAGAAAGAAAGTTTCATCTTGATAAACCTCTTCATCAGCAATTTCTTATTTACATAAGTGGTGTTTTGAAAGGAGATTTNGGACCATCTTATAAATTTCTTCACAGAACCGCGAACGACATCATAAAAGATACGTTTCCTGTTTCTTTGAAACTTGGTTTCACATCTTTTATTTTGTCTTTGTTTTTAGGTATATTACTGGGTACCCTATCTGCTTTTTATTTTGGAAGATTTTTTGAGTTCGTTGTATCTTTTGGAATATCTTTGCCATCTTTTGTTGTTGCGTCTTTGCTCATAATCATTTTATCTTTGGGTTTGAATATATTCCCGCCGGCTTTGTTTGAAGGTTGGAAATATATGGTTCTGCCAGTTATAACTTTATCTTTTGGACCTACTCTTTATATTGCNAAGCTCACAAGAACATCTGTTCTCTCAACGCTTCAAGAAGATTTCACAAAATTTGCAAAGTCAAAGGGAGTAGGCTCTTTCAGGTTCTTTTTGCATGTTATTTCAGCATCTTTGTCTTCTGTTTTCAGTGTTGCAGGACTTTTGTTTGCGTTTATGATCACAGGTTCTTTCATTGTTGAAACTGTGTTCGCAATACCAGGTATGGGAAGATATTTCGTGCTTTCGGTGATAGATAGAGATTATCCTGTTGTTATGGCTTTAACTATTGTTTTCACAACTATTTTGGTTTTTGCGAACATCCTATCTGAAATATTATATGTTATTTTTGATCCGAGAGCTCGTGAGAAAATTTGAAAACAAAAATTTATCCCTCTCATTTTCTCCTTTAATTATTGTTTTTTCCGTATTGATACTTTTTACCCGTTTTTTTGTTTTTTCTACCTATTTTTTTGTTTTTTCTACCCGTTTTTTTGTTTTTTCTACCTATTTTTTTGTCTTTTTTACCTATTTTTTTATTGTTTCTTTCGTATCGGGTTGTTCAGGAAAAGAGTCATCATCAGAAATCCCTAATGGTTCCAAAGAAAATCCTATTGAAGTTTCTTTTTCCGATTTGGAGGTTATTGTCCCTTCAGATAGTTTGCCTTCTTATGTTAAGGTTTTGACCTCAAATAATAACCTTGATGTAGTTGTTTTTCAAGGTAGAGTTTTTCTTGCTTTCAGAACTGCTCCATCTCACTTTGCGTCAGATAAAACCAAGCTCTATATCATAAGTTCAGAAGATGAGAAAACTTGGAAGTATGAAGGAGAATTCTTTTTGGGGAGAGATTTGAGGGAACCGAGATTTTTGGCTATAAAAGATAAGCTTTTCATTTACTTTGCAGTTTTGGGAAAAGACCCTCTGAAATTTGAGCCGGGATTTACTTTATTTTCTTTGTATCAAAATAATGGCTGGTCAGAACCTTTGTCTTTTCCTATACCTACTTTCATACCTTGGAGAATAAAAAGTTTTGGAGATTACGCTGTAATGTTTGGTTATGCCGGTGGAGAAAGTGTTTATAATCCTGCACAAGCTGAAAAAGTCAAAGTTTATATGCTAAAAACTTCTGATGGGTTGAATTGGGAACCTTTCTGGAAAAACAAAGATGTTATAATGGAGGGAGGATGCTCTGAAACAGATGGAGAATTTGACGATAACGGGGATTTATATCTCGTTTGCAGGAACGAGCTTGGCGANGAACTTGGATTTGGTTCAAAAATATGCCTTGCTAAAAAAGGTAATTTAGACGAACTTATTTGTAAGGCAGATAAGAGAAAATTTGATTCTCCTTTACTTTTCAAATACAAATCCCATATCTTTTTAGTTGCAAGGAGAAATTTATCAGATAATGGGTTTTATGATGTAGCAGAAGAAGGTACTCATTTTGAAAGGTATCTGAAAAATCAANTTGAATACTGGAATAAACCAAAGAGATGTTCTGTCTGGCTTGTAAAAAAGGAGGATTTGACGGTGGAATTCCTATATGATTTACCATCAAAAGGCGACACATGTTTTCCAAGCATATTCTTCAAAAATGAAGTTATAAGACTTTATAATTACACATCGGATATAAACGGTCCTGATATATCTTGGCAAGAAGGTCAACTTTTACCTACATTTATTGTTTCCGGAAATCTTATTATAAAAATACGAAAATAAGTAGTTAAAATACGAAAAAAGGGAATTTAGTATAGTAAGGAATAATTTTTTGACATGCTGTTTTTTTACGGAGCTTATGGATTTACTGGGCGGCAGATTTTTGACTTTTTCCGTTCTCACCTTCCTTTGCAAAGTAAAAAAATTATAATATCTGGAAGAAATAAAGAAAAGCTTCATAATTTGAAAGAAAAACTAAAAGATGAATTTCCTCAGCTTGATGTAGATATTTTACCTGCAATACCTTTTGAGCTTCAATCAAAGGAAATAGACGGAGTAAAATTGGTGGTAAATACTGCCGGACCTTTTTCTGATACGGGGGAATTTGTTCTTAACTTTGCAATCAGAAATGGTTCAAATTATATTGATTGCACAGGTGAATGGAACTGGACAAAAAAGATAATAGATAATTATGATAAAGTTTTGAAGGAAAAAAAGCTTTTTGCATCATCTGGTGTTGCGTGGGAAACTGTATCTGGTGAGCTTTGTGTAAGAGAACTCGTTGATAAACTAAAAGAAGAAGGAAAAATTTCAGATGTAAGAAAAATCCATCTTGTATATCTTGCAGATTTTGCTATGTCTCGTGGAACATTAAAATCTTCTCTGAAAATTTTAAAAAGCGGAGCTATAAGGTGGGAATATGGGAAAATAAAAACGGTTAAACCTGCCGAAAGAAAATTTACCTTTGACCTTCAAGGTAAAGCGAAATTTTTAGCTCTGAATTTATCTACGTCAGATGTTATAAATGTTCCTTTTTCTTTGGGGGAGCTTTCGCAAAATATTGAGTTTGAGGTGTTTTTTGCTACGTCTCAAAGAAGAGGTCAAATATTTTCTTATCTTATAAAGACTATGAGGAATTTGTCTTCTTTTAGGTTTTTCTCAAAGATTTCAAGCTTTATTTTAAACTTGCTCCCAGAACCTGACGAAAATAGATTACAAAATAGGGCATCTGCTTTGGCGTTTGCATATGACAAAAACTACAATATAATATCTTCTTCTGAAATAAGAGCTACAAAACCTTACTATATAACTGCAAAAATTCTCGCGTTTGCCTGTTCCCAGTTTGAAAAAGGAGATTACAAAAAACTATACGGATATGTTTCCCCAACTTCTTTATTTAATTTCNCAAAAGAGCTTTTAATTTAAATTTTAGTTTAAAAAAAGAGCTTTTATTAATTCGAAGTAAAAGCTCTGGAACTAAATTTGCTTTTACTTTAAGTTTGAACTTTGGATTGGGCTTTGTGAAATCTTCTTGTGTAGGCTTTACCTTCATTTATTTATTTCAACCTTTAACTCAATATCAAATAAGCCAGCCGAAAAACTCCTAATTTAGTTTATTATATTTAGCAATTTCTTTATCACTTTGCATAGATTATCTCTGTTCAGAAAACTAATCCTATGCTTGAAAGAAAAGTTTTGTTGAAGCTATATCCTANCCANAGGTAAAGNCTTGGAGAGACNAATCCTGCTGATACTATTAATATTGATGAGTAGCCCAAACCAACTCTGAACCATTTTAGTGCTCTTGCGGTTAGACCAAAGGACGGCAAAAGCTNTGAAAAATATATAGCTTGTCCAAATACAAAAATATCGTCTGTAAAGATACTGCTACCTATTCCTCCGCCTAATGGTATTTTTTCTTTGAGTATGTTTTGACTTGAAAAAATTATACTTCCAAAGCTTGCACCAAATTTTTCAAAATTATGCAATATAACTCCTCCTATCCCAAGTAGTATATCTTTTTCGCCTAAGATTTGAGAATATTCGTTATTCCATTTGAATTTTAGGAACGATCCCACTCCAAATTTTGTATTTTTCACCGAGGATCCATACGATAGGTCTAATCCAAAAATTTTTGCAGAGCCTTTTGAGCATATGAATTTTGGTGTTATACACTTTAAACCTATTGCTCCGCTCAACCTTGATGTTATACTATCTGTTGCCCTCACAGAAATAAGCCTTAAATCTTCTCCTATTCCAAAAGATATGTTTATGTCATATTTACCTATAAGTTCAAGCGATGCGGGATTGCTTTCTGAATGCGGATGAACTATTCCAGCTCCTTGAAATCTTAAATCAGGAAATCCTCCAAAAATATAAATATATTTTTCTTCTGCTTTCTCTTGATTCTTTTCTTCTGCTCTTACAATTTCTGTTTTACACAAAGAAAAAAAGCTGATGACCGAGATAGTAAAAACGATTGAGAATATGAAATTTTTAAGTGAAAAGAAAATTTCTATCAGGCGATTTGAATTCTGATTTTTTTTGTTTTTATTCATCGGGTGAATTTGTTATTTCTTCTATTTTTGTTATGACTTTCTTAAAATCTTCTTCTTTTCTTTTCTTTTCTAAAAAGTACTCTTTGTATATTTTGAAAATGTTTTCTTCTGCTATTTCAAGTTCTGTTTTCAATGTGTTTGTTTTTTGATCGAATATTTTTTCTTCTATATATGCTACGAATTCTGTTTCTTTTAGAATCTTGCTTTTTGCCTCTGCTACTTTCTGAAAAGGAATAGATGGCGGAACTTTTAACCTCACTTTTTTTATGTCGTTTGGGTAGCTTTTGAGTTTTTCAATAATACTTCCTAAATTTTCCTTTTCAAGATCAAATTCAAATTCCATTAATTTTCTTTTAAGGTCTAATTCTATTGCCTTTTCTTCTATATTACCGTTCTTTACATTAAGAACAATAACGAATTTTTTTTCATCTTTTTCTCCGAAATCGGTTTGATATATTGTTCCTGAGTAGTATATTTTTGTGTTTGGTGATTCAATTTGTTGGAACCTGTGTATGTGCCCTAAAGCACAATAGGAAAAATAAGGTGGAATTTTTCTTTCATTTATTGAATACTCATAAAGTAAGCTTATTTCTTTTTCCGTACCAGATGGTTTAGCTTGCATTAAAGTGATGTGGGAAATTAAAATTGCTGTTCCTTCTCTTGCAGCTTTTTCTCCTTTCTCTCTTATGATACTTGATAATATCTCAGAATACTCTGCCGATCTCCTATCTTTTGTCATGTTCTCGTCTTCGCTGATTTTATTCACTACGCTCGGAGGTATGTATGGTATTGCAACAAAGCAGACCTTTTCTCCATCTTTTTCAAATATAAAAAAGGGGGATTTTTCATACTGCGGAAAAACTCTCACATTTGCGAGCCCTAAAAGTTTTTTTACACTTCTGAGGAAATCATGGGAGTCATGGTTTCCGGAAATTATAATTGATTTTACTCCTTTTGAATTCATGTCAAGGAAAAATTCCCATGTTATTTCTTGAATATCTACTGATGAGCTCGGTTTGTCAAATAAATCACCTGCAACTAATATGCAATCTATTTTTTCTTCAACCACAATTTTCCTTATTTCATCTAATGCATATATCAAGTCATCTTTTCTTGATATATTGTTGTTCTTTTTACCTGCGTGCCAATCTGATGTGTGAAGTATTCTCATAGGAAAATTTTAAATTTAATAATCCAATTAAATTGATTTATTTTTGATTTTATTTATGAGTGAAAAACGTGAGAAAATGCAAATTTTCCGCAAGATTCAGAACTTTATCAAAGACTTTTTCAAAAGTATCTTGGAGAACGAGGGTTTAAAAAGGTATGGAACAAATACTCTTTGGTTATTTATTGAGCAGTTTTTGAGATTGGTTTTGAGTACCCTGATAGGGATTTGGACGGTAAGGTATCTCCAACCAGAAAATTACGGAGTTTTGAGTTATGCCGTAGCCTTCAATCAGATAGCTCAGACTCTTTCAAGGGTTGGGCTTGATGGATTAGTCGTGAGAGAAATTATAAGAAATGAAAATTTTCAGTTCAAAATCTTGGGAACAGCTTTTTGGATAAGATTTTTGGGAAGTATTCTTATATTTTTGGTTTTCATTCCTATTTCGTATTTTTCTTCCCCTGATTTTGAGCTATTTTTGTTCATAACTCTTTTGAACTTCGGCCTTGTGCTGCAAAGCTTCGATGTTGTAGATTACTATTATCTCGCAAAGGTTCAAGCAAAGTATATATCTGTAAGGAAACTAATACAGCTTTTTTTAATTTCGATTTTCAAAGTTGCATTGATATTATCAGGAGCGGATTTGTTCTGGTTTGTTTTTGCTTATTTCCTCGAGTCAGCGAGTTTAGCCTTATTCTCCTTGATGATTTATAAATATCAAAAACATCCTTCTTTTTTTAGTTTTAGGTTCTTTGATACGACAATTGCAAGATCTATTATAATAGATGCTTTACCTATATTTCTTTCCAGTGTTTTTAATATTATACAGGCGAGAGTTGATCAAATAATAATACTTCGGCTTTTATCGAATAGGGAACTTGGCTATTATTCAGCTGCAATGAGAATTATAGAATTTTTTGGATTTATCCCTATGGTTGTTTATTGGTCTTTTTACACATCTGTTGAGAGAACGAAGATCTATGCGAAAGAGAAATTTGAAGGAAGATTAAGAGATCTTTACAGACTTATGATGATATTCTTCATTCTAACGGGATTACCTATTTTCTTTTTTGGGCAAGAGATTATTCTTTTTTTATACGGGGATTCTTATAAATCCGCTGGTGTGCTGTTTTCTCTGATGTCTTCTCGCCTTTTCTTTNCATATTTTGGGGTAATAAGGGGAATTTATCTTCTGACAGAAAACCTCATTTGGTTTGGTACGTTTACTCTTCTTGTAGGAGCAGTTTTTAATTTTTTTCTCAACATAATTCTGATAAACTNGTATGGTTCTATTGGGGCAGTTATAAGTTCCATAGTTTCTTTTGCAACTACAATTTTATTTCTTGATGTGATTTATCGGAGGACAAGATATAATGTAAAGATTATGTTCCAAGGAATAATCACATTTTTTAAATTTGAGAGCTTAAAGAGTAAGAATTAATTTTTTTATTTATCATTATTTTGTCATTTTGATATTTTATCGAATGTGTTTTTAAGGTTTTATAACTAATTGATTTTTATGTTTAATCTTAGAAAACTTAAAAATTGGCTTAAAAAAATAAAAATTGTTCTTTTAACCTACAAAATAGTAAATTCTATTGAGAGCAAAAGAAACATTTTTGATTTATCTTGGTATTTTAGGGATCTTTTCGTTTTTTCAAAGCTCTCTCGGAAAAATAAGAATTTGATTTTTAATCTCATTGATATCTATCCTTGCTTGAACGATAAGACAAAACATACTCCGGTAGAACCTATATACTTTTATCAAGATGCGTGGGCTGCGAGAAAAATTTTTGAGCTCAAACCAAAATTTTTAGTTGATATTGCCTCGCCTATAAAAACTATATCAGTAATTTCTCAGTTTATCCCTGTTTTCTTCGTTGATATAAGACCTCCCGAAAATGTTAAACTTAAAAATTTTACGTTTGTTAGCGCTTCTGCGACGGATCTACCTTTTAAAAATAATTCCGTCGAGTGTATCTCTTCTCTCTGTGTCCTTGAACACATCGGACTTGGGAGATACGGTGATAAATTAGACCCTTTTGGTACTGAAAAAGCAATAGAAGAAATTAAAAGGATTGTAAAAAAAGGAGGTTTTGTTATAATAAGCGTTCATGTACATAATGATAACTTTGTTTTCTTCAATGCTCACAGGACATTCACGAGGGACTATATAATTGAGATGTTTTCTGGTTTTGAGCTCGTTGAGGAAAAGTATATATATGGTTATGAGATGTTCGATAGATTTATTCCTCAAAAGGGTTTCGGAACAGGACTTTTCCTGTTTAAGAAAAAGTAAATTTTATGTAAATTTTCTTGAATGTATTATAAATGATCCGATAGACTAAAAATATTTGGCAGACTAAAATTAGAAATATGAAAAATTATGTTTCAAAAGTGAAAAATTTCTGCTTCTCTCGTTATAATAGAAAGATAATAAAAATAAGAAAAATTATATTATTACGTCTTTTCAATCTCTTTAATTTAATTGAAAACAATAATAATGCTGATCCGAGGACTAATGGAGAATTTAATCTGCAGAGGTGCTTGGTTCATCTTTGGTATAATAATAATTTAAAAAAAATAACAATCTTTGATGTGGGAGCTCACATAGGTGATTGGTCTTGGAATTTTTTGAGGGAGTTAAGATTAAGAAATCTTAATTTTGAGCTTCATCTTTTGAACCTCAAAAATCGTGTTTTGAAATTCTTCAAAAAAGGTTTCATCAATTCCCTAATGTATACCTTAATCCTTTTGGTATTTCTGACAAAGAGGAAACACAAACCATCTATATGGATTCTGATTCATCATCTTTGGCTTCTCTGTATAGAAGAAAAACTGCTGGTGTAAATTTCCATAAGGAAGAGGTTGTTCATCTTGAAAGATTAGATAAATATATAAAGAGCAAATCCATAGAGAAGATTCACTTTATAAAAATAGATACTGAAGGNCACGATATGAAAGTATTGTTAAGTCTCGGNGAATTTTTATCTAACGATTTTATAGATTTTATTCAATTTGAGTACGGAGGAGCAAATATTGATTCAAGAACTTTTCTTTTTGATTTTTTTAATTTGCTTGAATGGAAAGGCTTCTCCATAGCTAAAATCCTGAAAAGAGGTTTAGATCTGAGAAAATGGGAACACTTTATGGAAAACTTTCAATATTCAAATTATGTTGCAATTTCAAATAATATTTTGAATACAGTTATGAAGTAAAAAGTAAGAATGATAATTTTTTTAAGTGAGGGAGGATTTGGAAATCAACTTTTTCAATTTGCTTTTCTTGCAACATATGCTGAAAAAAATGAAAAAATAATAGTCTGGGGCTTTGAAGATTTGACATCTATTTTTGAAGTTAAAGATAAAAGATTTTTTATTTTCAGCGTTGAAGATGAAATCTTAAAATTCCTTCCGAAGGTTTTCCCTTCAAAGTTCAGGAGGGTAATGAAGTATAGAATTCTTCTGGGATTGATAAAATACGGGTTTGTGAGGAAAACCCTTAAAATTTTAGCAAAAAGTAANGTAATAAGTTATGTTTCTTTAAAGAAGGAGAAAATTTGTGAAAATACATATAGAGAAACTACGGATGTTGTTTTTTCAAGAGGTTTTATTTCATCAATAAAATATGTGGGACCGTACTTTTTCCAGTCAGAAAAGTTATTTAGAAAAGATGTTCTGAATAATTTGAGGTTTAAAGCGGAGTATGTAAGAAAAGCGCAAGAGTTTGTATCAGCGTATAAAAACTACTATAGGGTTGCTGTGCATATAAGGCGTGGAGATTTTAGAAATTTCCGAATTTGTGGAGAAAATCCTATTTTACCATTTGATTATTTTCAGAGGCGAATTAAGTGGTTTTTAGAAAACAGAAAGAACCCTTTTTTCATTTTTTTATCAGATGAACCGGATAAAATCGGAGAAGAATTTTCTTTTCTTGGGGATAAGATGGTTATATCTCAAAATTCATGGCAAATTGATTTTCTTATTATTACGATGTGTGATGGAGCGATAATATCTCCTTCATCTTTTTCCTGGTGGGCTTGTTATTTTATGAAAAATAAAGATGTGGTTTTTGCTCCAAAATATTGGCTTGGATTCAAAATAAAAAAGGAATTTCCGCAAGGAACTTTCCCTTCTTTTGCTGTACCATGTGAGGTCGAAACTTGAACAAAACTCATCTCCCCGAACAAAATATTTTTTAATAACTTTGCAAGGAATAAAAATTATTTAATTTTATTAGTTGAAATGCGAGAAATCTTTGATTTTGATAAAGACAAATATTATTGTAATCTCAGTACCCCTGTTCTTTTTTTGATTTTCAGAAGACCTCATACAACTGCGAAGGTTTTCGAAAAGATAAGAAAAGTAAGACCGAAAAAATTATATATTGCAGCTGATGGTCCTCGTGATTGGATTCCCGGTGAGGTAGATATGGTTGAAGCTACCAGAAAATATGTCTTGAACAATATTGATTGGGATTGCGATGTCAAAACTCTTTTTAGAGATAAAAATTTAGGTTGTGGGAAGGCTGTAAGTGAGGCTATAAGTTGGTTTTTCGAAAATGAAGAGAAAGGAATAATTTTAGAAGACGATACTGTACCATCTTTAAGCTTCTTTTCTTTCTGCGAAGTATTACTTGAAAAGTATAGAGATGAAAAAAAGATCTGGCACATATCGGCTTGTAATTTTAACTATCAATCAAAAGATAATGGAGATTATTTTTTTTCCGCTTTACCTTTCGTATGGGGATGGGCAACGTGGACCGATAGATGGAAGCATTACGACTTTGAAATGAAAAATATGAACGATGATAGTTTCATAAAGGACTACTGGAATGGCTTAAATCTTCTTTATTGGAAGAAAATATTCTTGAAAATGAAAAACAAAGAAATAGATACATGGGACTACCAGTGGATTTTTACGATATGGTTTTATAAAGGACTTGCTATTCTTCCAAAAGTCAATATGGTTGAAAACATAGGTTTTGATGAATTTTCTACACATCTTTTCAAAAATACGGTCAAATTAAGGTCAATAGATGAATATGTCCAAATCAGAAAGCATCCCTCCGATATTTCAAGAGATACTATTGCAGATAGATATTTTATGAAAAATATATTTTTACCTAAAAAACCGAGAGGATTTATAGGAATGCTTATGCATGGAACAAAAATTGGGAAAATTTTGGAAAAAATTGGTATGGCAAAATTTTAATTTGAGGGCTTTAAATCTATGAAATTATCCATAAATTGTTTGCTTTGTTGTGAAAATGCGACAAAGAAAATAGCTCATATAAAAAAAGAAGACTTGATATACTTGTACAAAAAAACTTTTAAAATTGATATATCTTATTTGATAAATTCTGATATTGGACTTTTTGAATGCGAAAATTGTCATATTCTCTTTTATTTTCCCCCTATATCAGGAGATGAAACATTCTATGAAGCTCTGCAAAAGATTGAAAATTATTATTTGAAGGAAAAGGAAGAGTATATATATGCAAAAAAGTTTATTGAGTCAAACCATAAAGTCTTAGAGGTTGGATGTGGTGAGGGATGGTTTGCGGAATATATAAATCCAAAAGAATATATTGGTTTAGAGCTTAGTAAAAGTGCGGCGGAATCTGCGTTGAGAAGGGGTATTAAAGTAATGAATATCCCTCTTGAAATCTTTGCAAAAGAAAATAGAGAAAGATTTGATATTGTTGCTGGATTTCAAATTATTGAGCATGTTCCAAATCCAAAAGAATTTTTCGAGGCTAAAATATTATCTCTAAAGAAAGGAGGTAAGTTAATTATATCCGTTCCAAATGAGGACTCTTTTATAAAACATATAACTAATCCCCTCCTGAATATGCCTCCACACCACATAACAAGGTGGAGAGCTTCTGTTTTTGAATACTTAGCAAGAAAGTACAACTTGAAAATATTAGATATCTATTACGAGAAAATGCAAAAGGTTCATGATTTGCTATTTCTCAAAACCTTTTTTGAAAACCTAATTTTACCCCCGAGATTAGTTGATATAAGTATAAAAAGAAGGATAGTCAGTAGAATTTCATATGAGCTTGCCAGACTTACCAGTTTATTTTTGAAAAATTTAAAGCCTGAATTTTTGCCGCATGGACACTCATTAATTGTTGTTATGCAAAAAGTTTAAAGATTTATCATTTTTTTTCTTTAATAAATTAATTTATAATTGCTAAATTTTTTTGAAGTTATTTTTAATTTTTCGCTTGGAAGAAACAATGAGAATGTTAAACACTGCTTGCAGAAAAAGATATTGAGGGAAGTAAAAATATGGAAAATTTTGAAGACTTAATTTCCATATCTCCTCCTATGTCATTTGATGAAATATGTCAGGAGATTAGCGAAATTCTTGGTAAAGATATGAATGAAGTAAGCAAAAGAGTATGGAAAGAAAGTTTAATGTGTGGCGCAAATGTTATGGAGGATGCAATAAAATTTGGAATAGATTTTCATGTTTACAATGAAAAAATGGAAAGATTTTATAAAGAAAGTGATGCTCTTATTTTTGAATCCATGGTAACGGCATGTAGACCTGAAAAACAACTTATAATGAGGAAAGTAAAGGAAAGAATCGAGAATTATCTACAAGATCATCATGGTGAGAAATTAAATATTTTGATGTTAGGTGAAGGGGTGGGAAGTGAAATTCTTTACCTTTACCAGTTTTATAAGAATAACGCTAATTTATTTTATTTTGATGTCCCTGGAAGTAAAACTTTTGAGTTTGCAATGAAGAGGTTTAAAAAGTATAATGTAGATGTAAAACTTATATTTAATTATAATGAAATACCTAAGAACTTTTTCGATGTTATAGTATCGATGGAAGTCCTTGAACATCTTCCAAATCCTATTGAAGCAATAAAAGATATTTCAAATTTTTTGCGTATTGGTGGAATAGCTTTAATAACTGAATCTTTTGGAGCGGTACAGCCTAACTTCCCCACTCATTTGAGATCAAATTTAAAATTTGAAGGAAAAACTCCTTTTTTGTTTTTGAAGTATAATCTAATTTTATCTTATTTTAATCAAGATCCGTTTCTTTTATTCCGTCCCATGGAATTTACTAAAACAGAGAATATTTCAATAATAAGAGAATATATAAACTTAATTTTAACCAAGCCAATTATAGTGTCTTATTTAAAAGGAATTATTAAGAGATGGTTGAAAAGAGAAAAATAGGTGGTTACATATTGAGATATAGATTTTACTCTATGGTGATGGGAGGTGAAATGAAAAAATTCTTTGACTATGTCATAGGTAGTGGAAACAAGGATCTGGCTGATTATGTACGTTAAAGATATGTATGATAGATACTTTCTGAGAGTTCTTCTTAAGGGATTTAGGTTTTCAAATATCCAATTTTTCCCCACGATACAAGTAATATTCCGGAACTTAATAATAATTTTTTTCTTGATATAAATCCAGATGGAACTCCATATAAAGGATTCTCCTCGATTTATGTAGAAGCGACAAAGTTAACAAACAATCCCAATAGATATATAATATGAGGGTAGTTATAGTAAGCACATATGATGTTGAAGGAGGAGCAGCAAAAGGGGCTTATAGACTTCATAAAGCTTTATTATCAGAAGGAATAAATAGTTTGATGCTTGTTATGATAAGGCAGAATGATGATGGTGATTATACTATAATCTCTGAATCACAAAAAAGACTGAAAAAAGCTTTAAACCTTCTCCGAGCTACATTAGATAGACTCCCTCTGCGACTTCACAAAAATAGTTCTCGTATACAGTTTAGCATATCATGGATAGGTTTCAACAACATAGCCCGTAAAATCAATAACATAAATCCAGATATAGTAAACCTACACTGGGTAGCGGATGGATTCTTTAAGATAGAAGATATACAGAAAATCAATTCTCCTGTTGTTATAACATTACAAGATGCATGGTACTTTACTGGGGGTTGTCATTATTTTGGGGACTGCGAAAAATACACCTTATCATGTGGTGCTTGTCCTATACTTCAGAGCAAAATAGAATTTGATTTAAGCAAAATTTGCTGGTTAAGAAAAAAGAGACTTTTTGAAAGAAAGAAAGACTTATTTGTGGTAGGGTTGAGTAATTGGGTAACTGAGTGTTCAAAAAAAAGCTCTCTGCTAAAAGATAAAAATCACGCTACTATACCTAATCCCGTAGATTCAGATATTTTCAAACCCATTGACAAGAATTTAGCAAGAGAAATTTGGAACCTACCTAAATCTAAAAAAATTATTTTATTCGGATCTGTGAATCCTCTCAGTGATGAAAGAAAAGGTTTCAAACAGCTTGTTCTATCTTTACAAAAATTAAGTAGCAAAAATAATATAGAACTTGTGATCTTTGGCAGTGTCAAACCAAGGGAAGTTCCAGATTTCCCATTTCAAGCTCACTATGTGGGGTATGTGAACGATGATGTAAGCCTTGCAACTTTATATAGTTCTGCTGATTTAGCTTTGGTGCCAAGTCTCCAAGAAGCTTTAGGGAATGTGGCAATTGAAAGTTTAAGTTGCGGAACCCCTGTTGTAGCCTTTAATGTGGGAGGTATTAAAGATATAATTGAGCATAAAGTAAATGGTTACCTTGCTAAACCTTATGATGTAGATGATTTTGCAAATGGCATAAAATGGATTTTAGACAATCCAAATTATAATGAGCTTTGTCAGAACGCAAGAAAAAAAATTCTGAAAGAATTTGATAGTAA
>AWOA01000033.1 GCA_000494225.1 Candidatus Calescibacterium nevadense OTU 1 | reverse complement strand
CAACGGAATTCCACTCGATATTTTTATCCCAGAAGATAAAGCAAAATCAAGGGAAATTCTCAAACTACCCCAAGACAAAACAATAATTATGACAGCCGCAAAAAGCTTGAAAACAAATGTCTGGAAAGGATACGATATATTTTTCGAGTTCGCAAAAAGAATAAGTCAAAAACACAAAAATATTTTGTTTTTGGGAGTGGGAGGAGCAAGTGGAAATAAAACAGAAGAAGAAAATATAGGAGATAACAAAATTTTATTTTTCCCATTTGAACAAAATCAAGAAAAATTGAGATACTTTTACTCAGCGAGCGATTTTTTCGTCATGCCTTCAAGAGATGAAAATTTCCCTCTTGTTCTACTTGAAGCGCAAGCATCGGGAACAGTTCCTGCTGGCTCAAAAGTCGGAGGAATTCCTGAAATAATAGAAGATATGGAAACAGGAATTCTTTTTGACTTGAATGATATACACGGTTTAACTCAAAAAGTCAGCAAACTTATAGAGGATAAAAAACTTTACCACACAGTAAGAGAAAAAGCAATAATGAATTCAAAGAAATTTGATATAAAAGAGAAAACAAAAGAATACGTAGATTTAATCTTTTCCGTAAGTGAGCGATGATATAAGTTCAGGCTCCTCTTTCCAACTCAAACGTCTCTTTATTTCAATCATATCTAATCCCTTATCTTGAAAAACAAAACTTATGGGCTTTTTGTATTCAAGTGAATTTTCTTTTTGAGGAGAAAGAACAATGGTTTCTTTTTCTCCATCTTCCCAGTATAAAAATATGTAAAGCTTCGGATTACCCTGATCCGCAGTTGGGAGATTATGAGGAACCCCAATATTTTCAAGCTGAAGGATTAAATTTCCATCTTTTCTCAAAAGATCAATTTTTATATCTTCCTTTTTAGCAATAAGGGCTGGAAACTCGTGAGATGAAACTTCTTTCTTTGAATGAAACCAACTCATAGGAGGTTTTTGAGTAAGATGTTTTCTACCAATTTTTGGCATATGACAATCAGAACACGTTTTATCAACCTTCGCCTCTACCCACTCTGAATATGTTTCCTGATGACAAACCCCACACAACTCAGCAGATTTTATTTTATTGTCTTGGAATGATGGATGAGGAGGAGACCAAACATCATACGGACCAACCATGCCTTTTCTATGTGGGTCAAAGTGGCAGGTCACACAATAAATTCCATCTTCAAAATGTTTTTCCCTAAGTTCAGGTTCTTCTTGAAAACCCGAACTTGCCCATATAGGTTTTGCTGCATGACATGGAAGACACTTTTCATCTGTATAATTTTTTGACTCTTTTTTGAAATGCTCAGCCACCCAAGCGACAGCATGTCTTGATTTTTTGAAGTCTTTATGAATATCTTTGTGGCAAGAACCACATCTTTCCGCATGAGGTTCCTGCAATAGATCTTCCTCTAAAAATACATTAGATACAAAATTTTTGAGAGAGCAAGAAGAAAAAGAAAAAAAGAAGAAATTCAAAAGAAAGAAGAAAATAATAGTAAGAATAATTAAGGTATGCCCTACCATAGAAAGCGAAAATAAAAATAAAAAAGAAAAATTTTTTTAAATTTTTCAGTCAGATATAGATGACTTTATTTCCCAGAGTAAAAGGTGAGTATTATGACACCTTTCACAATATGAGCTGACTCGAGAAAGAGATGAGAAGAACTTTTGAGAGTTTTTCTCTTTTATAGAAGCAAAAAGAGAATCAACTGCACCGATATAGTCTTTTCCGGCAAGGGCTTCAATTGATGCTTTTGATGTATGGCAAGATGAGCAAGTCTCCTTTACGGCTTTTGCCCTTGCGGAAAAATCCTTAGCATGCTTTTCAGCAAATGCAAAATCTCCATCTTGAACACCGATCAAAGTAAATCTCATAGAAGCAGACAGATCTTGCATAAACTTATGAATATCAACCTTTTTTAAAGAAACAGGATCTTCTACATAAATATCATCCCAACTTGGTATAGAGTAAAAAATCTTGACAGAAAGTTGATTATCTTGATGGCATGATTTACATGTATCGCCAAGCTCTTTTGCCAATGCNNCNNCTNGCTNTAAATCACCAGAATTTACAGCTTTGAGAAAATTTTCTGCGACATCTTTTTTTATGTAATTTTGCCACTCAGGAACCATATCATTTACGCTGAGATAAGCTTTCACAAGGTTTTCAGCCCATTTTTTAGCTCTTTCTGTATTTCCTGATTGAAGATAAAACATAGTAGCTCTGAAAGATGTAGCCATATTGTGCATACTTGATAAGAACTTTTTTTCGCGAGATTTTGGGGGATAAAAGTTATCAAGCGATTTTGGAGGTCTTTTTATCGATATTTTCCCTTCTTCCTCCTGCTGCTGACTAACGCCCAACCTAACAAATAAAAAAAATGCCAAAAGAAAGAGAAAAAACAAGAAAAAAGTAAGAGAAACTCCTTTTCCTTTCTTGAAATCAAATGATTTCTTGAAATCAAATGAAATGTTTTTCATTTTGTTCATTACCTCTAAATTAATTAATTTTCTACCTTTATCTATTTTTTATTTATTTTTTATTTTTTTATTTTTTTTCCTTTTGATTTTCTGTGATATATATCACATTTTGGGATATATTCCAAACAGGAAAAGAGGTAATTTACTCAAAAAGTATTAATTTTATATTTTGAGGTGTGGGAAGAGAGGGAAGGGGTCGCTCCGGGGCTGAAAGAACGCGCCGGGGAGGAAAGTCCGGTCTCAGAGGGTGCGCGTATCCTGTTAAGGCTGATGAAGCCGGAGCAGGGGCGTGAGAGCGCCGGAAAGTGCCACAGAAAACATACCGCCTTATGTGTCTTCACACATAAGGTAAGGGTGAAAAGGTGCGGTAAGAGCGCACCCAGGAAAGGAGAAGGTAAAGGGGGAATGGAAAACCTTGCCGAATCCTTTCCTGCGGTAAACCCATACGCGAGCAAGGCCAAGCAGAGGGGAACTGTGGGAGCTTTTTTCTCAAATCTGCTCCCACATGCGGGTTGCACTCTCCCCGCTAACACCCTCGGGTAGGCCGCTCAGAGTAATGACCCCTTAACACAGAAACCGGCTTATCCCTCTCAGCTCACACCTCCATATTTCCTGTTTTTTTTGAAACAAGAAAAAAATAAAAAAAAATAAAATGAAATGCTGAAAAGAAAAGGTATAGAGCATATCCACCCACCAGAGGAGCAAATACCTTTTGAGTTTCTCCCGGCAGAATACAATGTATATAAAGAAAATCTTAAAGAATGGGCAAATGAGTTATTCATAAATAAAAAGTTTCCGAAAAAAGGTCAGATTTCGGATTACGAAAATCAGAAAATAAAGGAAATATATGAAAACAGAAAAAAAGAATTTGAAGAAGGAAACTCATTTTTAATCCCGGCTTTAAACGATATAAAGCGTGAATTTGGCGTTGTATACCTTGAATACATGGAAGAGCTTTCAAAGCTTTCAAACCTCTCTCCCTCATATATACTCGGTGTCGCAACGTTTTACACCATGCTTGAGGGCTTTGATGGTAAAGCTGAAATTTATGTTTGCACATCACTACCCTGCGCTCTAAAAGGGGGCGAAGAACTAATAGAAAAATTCAAGGAAAAAGCAGAGGGCAAAGATGTTGAGGTAAGAGAATGGGTTTGTCTTGGGAGATGCGAATTCGCTCCCGTAGTACATATACCATACACAGAAAAAAGTTTCGGTCATGTTGAAGAAAAAGATATAGATGAAATAATAGATATCGCCCAAAAAATATGTCCATGGAAGAGAAATAAAAAGTGAGAGAAATAATAAAAAATAAGAAAGCAAATAAGAGATAAAAAGAAACAAAAGAGAAAGATACATTAAGCAAACCAAAAACAACAAGCTAAAAAATAAACAAAAACTTATACAACGAAGATACAGCAAAAAACAAAAGGTTTCAAAAAGTTTCAGAGAAACGGGAAAATAAAACAAGCTGAAACTAAAGTTCCCAAATTGATACGGGAACGATTTTTGCTTTAAAAAAGAATGAAAAAATAAAAGAGGGGGGAAAAGAAGATGGCAGTAAATATGGAAACAATAAACTTTGTTTTTAGCGACGATGAGATAAACTTTTGGGCAGAAACGCTTGAAGAAAAAAACCCAGAGGAAATAATAAGATGGGCAACCGAAAAATTCGGAAATAAACTTGCAATAGGATGTTCTCTTGGAGCAGAGGACATGGTTATAATGGACATCGCAGTAAAAATAAAGCCAGATATACCATTTTTATTTCTCGACACAGATTTTCACTTCAAAGACACTCTTGACACTCTTGAAAGGGCAAAACAGAGATATAATGCAAACATAATCACTATCAAATCAGAATATACACCGGAAGAGCAAGCAAAAAAATTCGGTCCTCAACTTTTCTTCACAGATCCTAATCTCTGTTGCACTTTAAGGAAAGTTCTCCCCATAAAATCAGCTCTTTCAAACTATAACGCATGGATTACCGGAATAAGAAGAGAGCAAGCTCCAACAAGAAGAAATGCAAAAGTTGTAGAAAAAGACAAAGTATTTGGTCTCATAAAAATAAACCCACTTGTAAGATGGACATTTGATGAGGTCTGGGATTACATAAGGAAAAACAATGTGCCATACAACAGGTTGCATGATTTAGGATATCCATCAATAGGGTGCGCTCCTTGCACTCAACCTGTAAGACCCGGACAGGATTTAAGAGCAGGTAGATGGGCTGGAACAGGCAAAACAGAATGTGGATTACATTCCCCAGACGATGTGAAAAAAGTGGGATAAAATAAAAATTTATTTTTCTCCAACTATGTAGATACATCCATTCGGACCAACTTTTGCTGAATGCTTCTCACCTTTTTCAACATCAAACCTATCTCCCTCTAAAAACTCAAACTCACCATCATCAGTTCTTATTTTTATTTTCCCATCAAGTACTATATGAGCAGAATAAAAATCGTGAGTATGATAAGGATAGTAGCTCCCCGGATAATCTTCCCATACATAAACCCTCTTAAAACCCTCTTTTTTGAGGATTTCAAAAATATCCTCTTTTTTTAGTCCTTTGTATTTTCCTCTCTCAAAAGTCATGGCTTGAAAGAAATTTAACCTCTACTTATTTTTTTTAATTCCTGATTTATCCATTTTTTGATTTTTGATTCTTATTTTTCTTGTTTTTTGAACTTGAATATTCTCCTTTTTCCAACCTTCTTGCAAGTTCAACGAGAGTTCTGACACCGAATCCTGTTCCTCCCTTCGCTTGGAAATAGCCGATTTTTTTTGTCAAGAAAGCAGGACCCGCAATATCCAAATGAACCCACTCTATGTTTTCTGGTACGAATTTTTCCATGAACATACCCGCCGTTATAGCACCACCGTATCCATCTCCGACATTTTTGACGAAAGCAAAATCACTTTTGAGTTTTTCGTCAAGGTCTTTATCAAAGGGCAAAATCCACATTTTTTCTCCCAACTGTCTTCCTAAATTGCATATGAACCAGGCGAAATCTTCTGAATTTCCCATCACCCCAGCTGTGTATTCTCCGAGAGCTACTATGCAAGCCCCCGTGAGTGTAGCAAGATCTATTATTTTTGATACTCCTAGACGAGAAGCGAAAACGATAGCATCTACGAGAGTTAATCTTCCCTCCGCATCTGTGTTTACAACCTCAACCGTTTTTCCATCCATTATTTTTATTATGTCATCTGGTCTCTGTGCAGTTCCAGATGGCATATTTTCACATGCAGCAAAAACCCCATGAACCTCAACTTCTGGTTTTATTTGAGCTATAACTTTCATTGCCGCTATAACCGCACAAGCACCTGATTTATCTAATTTCATTGTAACCATACTCTGCTGTGGTTTCAGAGAAAGACCACCTGAATCAAAAGTTATTGCTTTCCCAATATAAGCAATTCTATCCTTCGGCTTTTTATCTGGTTTCCACCATAAATGAACAAATTTAGGAGGTATAGCACTACCCTGCCCTACTGCAATGACTCCTCCCATACCCATCTTTTTTATCTGCTCAAAGTCGAATATTTCACATCCTAATCCATATTTTTCAGCAACGGCAGATGCAATCTCAGCCAGAGTTTGAGGATTTATAACATTNCCGGGTTCATTGACAATATCTCTTGCAAAATTTTGAGCCTCACATAAAATTTTGACATAACTTACAAGGTTGCCAATTTTTCTTTCTGTGATAAGATAAATNTTTTTTATTTTTTTCTTTTCTTCCTCTCCTCCGCTTTGATCCTCTTGTTTTTCTTGACCTTTTATTTCTTTATATTTTCTGAATTCGTAGAGTCCTAAGAAAGCGCCTTCGAGTGCTTCTCTCTCATAATCTTCAAAGCCCAAAAGTTGGNCTGTGTCAAAACCCCTGTTTCTTAGGTTTAAAAGTCCAATGGCGGATGCTCTCCTTACATTTTCTTTTCTTAACCAATCTTGTTCATCTTTTTTTCCAAAACCAACTATTGCAATTTTTTCATCTGGCGAGATATCTATCTCAAAAAAATCTCCCTCCTTTCCCTTAAAACCAGATTTCTCAAGCCTTTCGTAAAAAGTATGAATCTTGCGGGATATTTCTTTTATATGAGGAGAATCTTTTATATCCTCACGGAAAACACCTATCAAACTGGCAGGAACTTTTACCTTCTTTTCAGATACTTGAACTTCCGGTAGCTGGAACAGAGATTCTGTTATGATTTTCATATCCTTTTAGTTTTAGTACTTGTATTAATATGTTTGAAGAAAAATGAAAATTTTTTTCTCTATTCAAACTTTATAGCAGTCATACTTATTCCCCAGTTCCATCCAGAGTAAAAGAGAATTTCAGGTTTTGAACTTTCACTAGAAAATCCCAGAGTTATAAAGAGAGGCAATAAAAATCCCTCCGGCATTGCTTCCCAGAAGATCTCAGTTTTTGGCAATTCTAAAATCTCTTCGTATCTTTTGTTCTCAAGAAGATCAAATACCATCTTATCGAACTTCTCTCCCTGTGGGAAAACACGTTTTATACTCTCTTTCTGGCCCCATATTACAATGTCAAGTCTGTGAGTTATAGAACCACTTCCTATAAAAAGGACTTTTCTACCTGTTTTTTCTGAAAATCTCCTTATTATCTTTCCCCATTCAAAATGAACCCGTGGAGAAAAGTTCGGGCATATAGATATAGGTACAACCGATATATCTCTTTGAGGGAACATAAAATATAATATGAGCCAACCTCCGTGATCTAATCCCCAACTTTGAGTTCCATAAACGGGTAAGGAATTTTTTCTTCCCTCCTCAACTAANCCAGACGCAAACTCAGGCTCTCCACAAACATCGTAGCGGAATTTATAGAGTTCCTCGGGAAAACCGTAGTAATCTTGAATACAAGGCAAATTCAAAGATGTATGCACATAAAGAAAATCTTTTGAAATCCAATGCGGAGATGAAACTATAACAAGATCTACTCCCTGAGATTTATAATAGTCTCCCAGATCTCTTAGAACATCTTTGTATTCATTATCCTCAATCAACAGAGTAGGAGANCCATGAGACAAAAAAGCAGAATACAACATAATATAACATTAATAACATAGTGATTATGACAATGGAAAATGAATTATTGATTGTGAGTAATAATAAGTGGGAACAATAAACAGATAGGAAGTATTTTATATTCCAAGAATTGTTACAGAAGCAACAGAACCAGGTCCTCCAAGATTATGTGCAAGACCTATTCCTTTTTTTATTTTCACTTGCCTTTCTTTTTCCACTCTTCCTCTGAGCTGATTTACAACTTCATATATCATCCTCAAACCCGATGCTCCTATTGGGTGTCCAAATGATTTTAAACCTCCGGATGGATTAACGGGAATTTTCCCGTCAATAAAAGTATCACCGTTCATTATAAGTTTCCAACCATGGCCCTTTTCTGCAAATCCCAAATCTTCATAGTTAGATATTTCTGTCCATGTAAAGCAATCATGGACTTCGGCAAAATCAACATCTTGAGGAGAAATTCCAGCCATGTCATAGGCCTGTTGAGCAGCGAGGCGAGTTGCGGGGAAACCTATATATTCAAAGTCGGGTTTGAATTGAGGTCTAGCTGATGTTACAGCAAGCCCAAGCCCCAATATTTTTATATAATCTTTTTTTAGTTCTCTTGCAACNTCTTTTCTCGCTATTATAGCACATGCAGCTCCATCTGTTACCGGACAGCAATCGAAAAGCCCGAAAGGATAGGCTACCATAGGAGCAGCCATAACTTCCTCCTCGGTTATTTCTTTTTGAAGGTGAGACTTTTTATTTTTCGCTCCATTTTTATGATTTTTAACAGCAACTCGGGCGAGCGGTTTCCTATCTATCCCGAAAGTTTCCATATATCTTCTTGCGGGCAAAGCAAAAACTCCCGGAGCTGTGTTTCCTTTTATAAGAAGAGGATGCCAATCTATTCTCGGAAGCCCCCTTGATTGTCTATCTTTTAATTTCTCAACTCCTAATGCAAGAACTATATCATAAATTCCTGCTGCAACCGAAAACACCGCATTTCTGAAAGCTTCCATTCCGGTAGCACAGAAGTTTTCGACACGAGTTATGGGTTTCCCATAAATTTTTAGAGCATCTGCCAGAGATGAACCCGACATCCCACCTCCGAACCCTGGGAAGAATGTTCCAAGCCATGCAGCTTGAATGTCCTCTCTTTTTATTCCGGCATCCTGTAAAGCTTCTTCAAAAGCCTCAACTGCAAGATCTTCATAAGATTTGTCATATCTCTCACCAAACTTTGAACAACCGACGCCTATTACCACTACTTCATCTAAATTACCTTTCTTCATAAGATTTATTTTAGAACGTATGTTCAAAATTTCAGATTTTCCCGTTTATTCACAAGAAAAAAATTGCCCCTTACTTTTTCTTCTTTTTGAATATAGAATTTACATCTATTTTGACACCCGGGCTGTGAGTCGTGGAAACTGTAATTGAGCTTATAAATTGTCCTTTTGCGGTTGGAGGCTTCATAGAATTTAGGGTTTTTATAAAAGTCTCTATATTTTCTACAAGTTTCTCAACCTCCCAGGATATTTTACCTGCAGGTATATGCACGCAGCCACCCCTATCTGTTCTGAACTCAACCTTACCCTTTTTTGCATCTTGAACCGCTTTCTTGACATCATNAGTTAGGGTTCCGGCTTTTGGATTAGGCATAAGCCCCTTTGGTCCCAAAATCTTTCCTATTTTTGTAAGTTCATTCATCATATCGGGAGTTGCTATAACAATATCCACATTTGGAGCTTCCTTTTTCTCTGCGATTTCTCTTATAAGTTGTTCATCTGCAACGATATCGGCTCCGGCTTCCCGAGCTTCCTGGGCCTTCTCTCCTTTTGCAAAAACCAAAACCTTAATTTCCCTTCCTATCCCGAATGGCAGAACAACGGCTCCCCTTACCGCCTGATCTGTTCTTTTAGGATCTATTCCGAGTTTTACCGCAACATTTACGGTCTCATCAAATTTTCTCTTCATCTCCTTCAAAATAGAAATCGCCTCCTCCAAAGAGTATCTTTTAGTTCTATCCACAAGCTTGAGATTCTCAATATATCTTTTTCCCCTCTTTGCCATAATTTGACAACTTAAATAAAATTTTGTAGAAAAGAGAAAAAAACAAGAAAACAAAAAAATAAAGTAAAAATGTCCGAAAAGGTCGAGAAAATAAATCAAGAAGAAATAAAAATAAGACAAGCCTTGGAAACAGATTTAGAAAAAATTCACAAAATAGAAAATCTATCATTCGAAAAACCATGGAGTAAAAATCTTCTTCTTTATTCAATAAAGTCAGGAGAAATGTTTGTAGCAGAAATTGCTGGAGAAGTGAGAGGCTACATTTGTTTTAGCAGAGTTCTTGATGAAGTTCATATAGAAAATATCGCCGTAGAACCAGAGTGGAGAGGAAAAGGAATTGGTTTTCAACTTCTAAAATTTGCAATAGAAAGCAACAAAAACTGCGATTTCTTTCTTGAAGTCAGACCTTCAAACCATCCAGCTATAACCCTTTACAGAAAACTCGGATTCATTATGATAGGAAGAAGAAAAAGATACTACGGGGACGAGGACGCTATTATAATGATAAGAAGGAAAAAAGAAGAATAAAAAAAAAGAAGAAGAAATGTAATAAATAAAAAAATTTTTTATATTATCCTACCGCTTCTTTTTTTCTCTTGTAATAATTTGCGTTTTTTTTCTATGAAACTTTTCCATTTTTCAGGCAGAGATGATTCCGGGAAGATAGCACTCACCGGACAAACCGGCTCGCATGCTCCACAATCTATACACTCATCTGGATCTATATAAAGTTGCTCTTCCTTCTCAAAATCCGCCTCATCTTTTTTGGGGTGAATACAATCAACCGGACAAACCTCAGTACAAGCAGTATCCTTTACACCTATGCAAGGTTCGGCAATTATATAAGCCATCTCTTCTCCCTCCTTTATTTGAATATAAGAGAGAAAACTCTGATTTATCAATTTTTCGGAAATTTTGCAACCATAGAAAAAATCTTTTCTGAAAAAATACTGAAAAAAAAACACACTTGATAGAGAAATTCTTAAACAAAAAATTAATAGAAATTTTGAAACAAAAAAATAAGAGAAAGGATTATCAAATTAAACAAAAGTTCGAATTCGAGTTTTTTAAAATCAAATAGGGAAATGTCGGAAGTAAAAAATAAGTCATATAATAATGTAAAAGGTGTAACGATTTGGCTTACAGGACTTCCATGTTCGGGCAAAACAACAATAGCAAATGCACTTTCAAAAATTCTAAAAGAAGAAGGATATAAAGTAGAAATTATTGATGGTGATGTAATAAGAGAATACATCTCGAAAGGTCTTGGATTTTCAAGAGAAGATAGATTTGAAAATATAAGAAGAGTAAGCTTTGTTGCAAAACTTCTTACAAGAAATGATGTGATAACAATAGTCGCTGTGATATCTCCTTATAGGGAAATGAGAAAAATGGCAAGAGAAATGATAGGTGAAAATTTTGTAGAGGTCTTTGTAAACGCACCATTAGAAGTATGCGAAAAAAGAGACGTAAAAGGAATGTATAAAAAGGCAAGAGAAGGAATAATCAAAAATTTCACGGGGATTGATGATCCATACGAACCACCCGAAAACCCAGATATCGAGCTCAAAACAGATATACTCCAAGTTGAAGAATGTGTAGAAAAGATCCTCAAATTCCTAAAAGAAAAGGGATATATAGATTTGGATTTAGATTTAGAAATAATCAGAACAAAATTGAAAGGGCAAAACATAAAATTTTGAAAAATTTTTGAATTTTTGTTCAAATTTTCTGAGAATACAATTTATATCAATTTTGTATAGATAAAGAAAATAAAAAATCAAAAGGAGGAGAAGCTAATATGAGTAGCAAAATAGTTCCAGCTCCAATAACAGCAAATGTATGGAAAGTACTTGTAAGCGAAGGAGCAGAAGTTTCAGAAGGTGATACACTTGTTATTCTTGAATCTATGAAAATGGAAATACCAGTTGAATCACCACATTCCGGTAAGGTAAAAAAATTATATGTCCAAGAAGGCGGGTCAGTCGTAGAGGGCGAACCAATTGCAGAAATAGAATAAAAAGACATAAGGGAAAGCAAAAAAGTAAAAAAGCAAAAAAGTAAGGTAGAAATAAAAGATGCAGAAAGAAAAAGGAAAACTTACTTAGAAAGAAAAAGGAAAAACTTACTTACAGCAAAAATCATAACGAATTTGAATATAAAAACGCATTCAAAGTATTCCTCATAAGTTCTGCAACTGTTATTATTCCAACTCCTCCCGGAACAGGAGTAATAATTGACGCTCTCTTTTTAGCCTCCTCATATTCCACATCTCCTAAAACTTTACCATTTACCACACGAGTTCCTATATCTATCACTACCGCCCCAGTTTTTATCCATTTTCCCTCTATAATTCCTGGAGCTCCAACTGCGGAAACGACTATATCAGAAAATTTAACGATNTCCTCTAAATCTTTCCTATCTGTTGCCTTATGACAAACAGAAACAGTTGCTCCCATATTTATAAGGGTAGCAGCACAAGGTTTTCCAACAAGATCAGATGAGCCAACAACAACGGCTCTCTTTCCCTTAACTTCTACTTTATACAATTCAAAAATATCAAGCATAGCTTTACAAGCACAAGGTATGAATCTTGCCAAATTATGATCTTTTATAACCTTGCCCAAATTCTCAGAAGTCAGACAATCAACATCTTTCAAAGGAGAAATAAAATCTATAACTTCTTTTCTTATATGATTTGGTAATGGGAGCTGAACTATGAAGCCTGTACTATCAGATTGGTTTAGTTCTTTTATCTTTGAAATGAAATCTTGCTCGCTCACATCTTGCGGTAAATAAATCACTTCAATCTCTATACCACAGTATTGAGCATATCTTATCTTGTTCCTTATATAAAGCTCCATCTCCTTATCTTCACCTATTGCGATTATTGAAAGTTTTATCCTGTGACCCTTCTCTTTTAATTTCAGAACTTCTCTCCTTACCTCATCAAAAATCTCAGAAGCTATCTTCTTTCCATCAACCTCTACAGCCATAGTAAAAAACAAAAAGAATGAAAAACTTTTAAAAAGAACGGATATTTTTTCAGATTTTACTGAATTTTACAAGCGAAAATATAATTGAGGGAAAAAATGATGTCAAAAAGGTTTATAGCAAAAATAAAATCATCATGTCAGAAGTCCTCTTTGTTTTAGGTATTGTCTCAAAGCTTCTTTGACTTCCAGCATATCATTTTTTCCAAGCTCTTCAAGTATAGAGTTTTTTAGGACTGAATATTTTGGTCTTTGCGCAGGGGTTTTGAATTCAGCTTCTGGTACTGGTTCTANCAAATTTATATCAAGCTTCAAAATTTTCGCAACCTCACAAGCAAAATCAAACCAAGATATTTCTCCCAACTGCATAATGTGAATTAAACCACAAAAACCCTCAAAAGCTATCTCTGAAATTTTTCTCGCAAGATCAAACGTCCAAGTAGGAGCNGAAAATCTATCAAATACAACTTTCATCTTCTTACCAGAAAGTAAATTCT
This sequence comes from Candidatus Calescibacterium nevadense OTU 1, assembly GCA_000494225.1. Lineage (GTDB taxonomy): Bacteria > Calescibacteriota > Calescibacteriia > Calescibacteriales > Calescibacteriaceae > Calescibacterium > Calescibacterium nevadense. Next base: position 25,986 of record AWOA01000033.1, on the reverse strand, counting down.
CTATAACTTTNTCCGGAAAGTTCCTGTAAGCTCTTCCCGAAACAGGAGAACCATTTATTCCATATAGTCCCCCTGACCTAACTATTATAAATTTTTTGCTGTATTTTCTCACAAGTATTTCGCCAAAGAGTTTAGACAAAGCATAAACAGAAAGAGGATTTGGTTCATCGTTTTCCTCGTAAGGGGACATTTTTTTTCCGTCAAAGACATAGTCTGTTGATACATTTACAAAATTAGCTCCAACCTCATCACACAGCAAAGCTATACTTAGCGGACAGAAAGAATTCAGCTCAAAAACATCTTTTACATTTTCAGGTTTTTCAGCACCATCTACATCGTTCCATCCAGTAGCATTAAAGACAAAATCAGGTTTGAAAGAAAAAATAATATCTTTTACTTTATGCTTATCTCTTATATCTAATTGGTTTCTCGTTAGAGCAAGAATTTCAATTCCAAGACCCATCTTTCCTTTTACTTTATCCAATACCCTTACAAGATCTCCTCCAAGTTGCCCAGAAGCTCCAAATACAATTACTTTCACCCTTCCCATAAAAAAGAAGAAAGCAAAATTTAGACATAATTTTCAAAAAACAAATTAAAAGTAAAAAAGTCAATCAAAGCAAAAAATAAGTCAATCAAACAAAAGTTAAGATGATGCCCGATAAAACCGCCAATTACGTTTCAATTCCAAATCTGGTGCGATTAAAACCCTTCGGCGAACTGGTTTGTTTTGTGAAAAAGGTTAGCCCTTAAGTCTTGGAATAATATCCAAATTAGCAGAGAGCAACGCTTCTACAGGATGAATTCCATTAAGAATATCGCAAAATAAAGAAATTGCCAATTGACTTCCTTTTCTATTTTGTGGGACAGCTACTCCGACAGATTGACATTTTTCATCAAGTTTCCGTTGAAGCTTTTCTGGCCTCCCTTGAAAATTGATATCTTCTATGAGACTGTCTATAGGTGGCTTGCTTCCTTTATCGTCATATATACCATCTCAGAACTAAAAAGTTGACATCGTCCATTGGGTGAGAAATTAGTAAAGCATTGATTTGCCTTATTAGAAAGCCCTTTGGAGGGCAGGGACTTATAATATCCCTAAACCCTACCAAAGGAGGAGCAAAAATGAATCTTCTTTTCTATTCCAACAAATCCAACAGACAATACCTATTTACTGCCCAACTGTCTTATCTACAAAAGTAGGAAGAACTTCTAAAGTGTCTTAGGTTAAGGAAGAGTAAGAGCAAGTGGTTTAGGTTTTTGGTAGAAACTTTTGAAGGTTTTCAATTGCATCAGCAGGTGGAGGAAGGGTATAACCCTTTTGGCTTACCTTTATGGATATGCTATGGGCTATAGCTTTTTCAGAAAAAGTTATGTGCTTAGGTAATTTCTCACCCAGCGTATTATATTTTATAAAATTTTTAAGATGAATTTATTATATTCCGCTTCTTTTCTTAATAATTCAAGCATTTTTCGCTGCGAGTTTCTTAATAATTCATCTCTAAATCCTATTTTTGATGTTATTTTCAGGATTGGAATAGGATTATATCTATTACCGTTAACTTCAACATTTTTTAGATTCGTGTAAAGTATTATCTTTATGAGCCCATCTTTTATATCATTTTCTGAAGGTAAAATCCCTCTAATTGTATGTTTCCCTTCTATTAGGAATACATCTTCACCACTAATTTCAACTTCATCACATGTAAAATGGTAGAATCCTCCTAAATAATTTTTTATGGTGATTATTCCTTTATTACCAGATAAAAATTCCTTGGGCTGTAATGTTAAACTCTCTCTCTTCTGTGCTTTTTTGGCTAATTCCCTTGATGCTTTTATAAAGTTCTCTTTATCTTTGTATAGCCTATCAATATGATTTTTTGCAGACTTCATAGAATGCATTTCTACACCAGTTTTTCTTGATATTTCTTTATAAGAGTCAAAAGCTTTTTCTGCAATATCCATTATTTTATTTACCTGCTCCAAATTCCAATGTAAAGCATCAGATTGATAGGAAAGTAACTTAGTTATCTCTTCTTTTAAATATTCCACGTCAAACTTTTGGTTTGAAATTTTATTCCTGTAATATGGATTTCTTTCAGCTTCTTTATAGTATCCAATAATAACATATATCCCCAATAAACTCATCAAGGATATAGTGTCCCACTGGAGGAAATCCCTATCTCCATCTTTTCCTTCATCCTTTATAATGGGGATTATTGTAATTTTCTTTCCGGTAAAAGCCAATGTATCATAAACCCTTGAATAAGGATAAGACCTTGTTCTTTTGGGAGATACCCACCAGCTAACAGCAAACTTGTTTTCCTTATCAACTTCTAAAATAAAACTGCCTCTTTCAGATAATGCCTTATCTAAACTTTCGAAGGGATATGAAATTAAGCGCCTGTTTAGAAATACTTTGTAGCTTATACCTTTTATTTCCCCATAAATTTCCGCTATTTTCCTCATTTTCTACCTTTGGTTACTTTTTCTTGAAGTTTTGTTCTCAAACGCTTAGCATCATCCCTTATAATTATTTCGAATTCTTTTCGATCTCTAATTAAATAACTTTGCTTTATACCTAACTTTTTCTTTACAACTTCAAGTAATTCAATGTCTATTTCATAACCAATTGCATTTCTCCCCAACTCAATGGCGACTTTTAATGTAGTCCCAGAGCCCATAAATGGATCTAAAACAGTTTCACCTTTATATGAAAACAACTTTATCAATCTATAAGGTATTTCCTCTGGGAAGGCAGCTATCCCTTTTTCCAGCCTGTTATTGTTAGGTAAAACATTGGTAATGTACCATACATTGAGATACCACTTATTTTTTTTGTATTCCTCAATGTCTATTTTTGATACTTCTTTTATATCTTGCGAAATGCTTTTGTAATCAAATTCCCCTTTTTGGAATATCAAAATAGACTCTTGAAGGTTATCTGGATAGTAATACATAGGGTAAGGATTTTGAAGTAAAACACCACTTCTCCTACTTATTCTTATATATCCCTCGGGTTTTACCCACACTATTCGATCCCTGTACCTAAAACCTTCGTCAATGAATATTTTTGTAATGTCCGCAACAATGGGGTATTTCTTGCCTTTTATTAAAATGTCGTCAACTACAAGGGCTATAATTCTTCCCTTTTTTAATACTCTCATTAATTCCTTTGCTACATTCTTTATCATGGTTAGAAATTTATCGTAACTATCGAACAAATCAGGATAGTCAAAGGGAGCGTTAAAATATGGTGGTGAGGTTACAACCAAGTGGACGCTCTCGTTTTTTAACTCTTTCATATTTTGAGAATCACCAAAGACAATCATATTTTTAGCACTTTCACCAACCATACTTTGGCCCTTCTTATACTAAAGCTAAACTTAAACTAAACTAATATAACTAAATTATAAATCACAATAAAACAGGAGAAACTTTGAACAGAATATTCCTATTTCCAGGATGTCAACTTTTAGCGGTTATAAGCTGGACCGATCAATGGTCAAATACCTAAAAAGTTCTGATACTCTTAGAAATATGGAAACACTGAAAGCAATAGAGGAAATCCTTAACAGAGTTTTTAAGTGGCATAGGTTCCCCGTAAACCTAAAGGCAGAAGCAGTATTCCTCTACTTCAAAGGGCTCTCCTTAAGAGCGGTAAAAGAGTACTTGCTCAATAAGGGTTACAAGGTAAGCATAGAAACAATAAGAGAATGGTTCCATGCAGTAGGAAGAGCCCTTCAAGCGATATATACGTTTGCTTTTTGGGTTTATGTAGATGAGACAAAGATAAAGGCACGGGACAAGACCTACTATCTGTGGCTTGCGGTGGATGAAGAAGGCCTTCCTGTCTTTATTCATCTTTCAAGGAGAAGAGACTCATGGACTGCTCAGTTGGTTCTTTACAACACAAAAGCAACAGGATGTACTACTGACAAGGGACCATGGTATGTAAGTGCTGTAAGCAAACTTTCAATGGAGTGGATACATGAGACTTTTGGGAAGAGAAATGTGGTGGAAAGATGGTTCTTCTATATAAAGCACAGACTGAAGAGGTTTTACAAGAGGTTTCCTTGGAATGCCAAATATGAGACTGTCTATAGGTGGCTTGCTTCCTTTATCGTCACATATACCATCTCAGAACTAAAAAGTTGACATCGTCCTTTTTCATATATTTTTGTAAAATTTCATTTACACTTTTTCCTTGCCAAACTTCAATAATGGCTCTAAATACTTTTTCTGCTCTTTCTTTATTGTGACAAATTTTTCCATAAAAATCTATTGCAAAATGAGCATGTCGAGGAGTGTAAAATTTCTTTGAATCAATATCTATTATCGTTCTTACTTTAAAATCTCGCGATGATTTTGCATTTTCAGTTTTTGCTAAAACCCAACCATTTGATAATGATACAACTTCTAATATTTTCTTTTTATTTTTTCCCCTTCCTAAATATTCTCCAACTTTAATCATAAATTTTATTTGTTGTTCTAAATTATACTATCTTTAAAAAGAGTTAATTTTTCGTCTTTGCCAGGTTTCCTAAAAATGAACAAATGCTCATGGGCTAAAAGTAAAAAATCATATTTTGAACCCCTCCATTTTTCTCTCGTGCCTTTCATCTTCCACTGAAGTTTAATCACATCCTCTCTCAAAATAAAACCAACCTTTAAAAAAACCTCAAGAACCCTTGTAGCAATTGGAACAAAATGCTTTCTTTTTCTGGTGTCTCCTATTAAAATGGCACAGTGTTTACCTGGTTTTAAAACTCGATAAGATTCTCTAGCGACTTTTATCATTTCATTAATAAACTCGTCGATATTTTTTACATTCGAGAGATCTCCTTCTATTCTGTTATTAGAAAACTTAACAATGTTTGCATAGGGTGGATGGGTTGCAATTAAGTCTATAGTTTCATCCGGGATTAAGTTAAGATTTCTTGCGTCTCCTACGTATGTTTTTATCTCGGGGTCATACTTATATTTAAAATCCAATCTATTTCTCGTTACCATTATAGCATCGGGGTTAATATCTACACCTATTCCTCTTCTATTCAAAAGTTTGCACTCTATTAAAGTAGTACCAGAACCAACCATTTGATCTAGAACTAAATCACCTTCTTGGGTATAACGCAAAATTAAATTTCTCGGAATATAAGGAGACCAGTTCGCTCGATAATTTCCTTTGTGAGTTGCCCATTCTCCTCTTTCGGGAAAGGACCATACCGTAGTGGTTTCTAATTTAAAGTTTTCAGGTTCAAATTTTTCTATTTTATGCTCTTTTATTAAAGGAACTTTTACATTTTCGATAATTACAAAATCATGTGTCTTAAGAAATGTTCTATAATCTTCTTCTGTGATTTCTCTCATGGGGATAAATCTAAAAACTTGGGACGCCGTGGTTCCCTGCTTATTTTGAAGTAAATTATTTTTCTTTTTACCATGTTTTTAAATTATACCTCAATATAAAGTTTATCAAACTGGTTTTGAAATAATTATATTTACAGCAAATGACACAGAATGCTTCAATAAAAAATTTCAAGTCAATCAAAGATTTAGAATTCAGAACAAAAAGATAAACCTATTCATAGAAAACCGAACACAGAGAAATCTAATATCCTTGAAGCATAAGGAATATTTATAGTTTTTTTTAATTTAAATTTAATTTTCTAACTCAAAAATTTCCGAGCGGGAAATCAAACTTAACAAGATTAGCAAGATCTGTGAATCTACCCTATAATAATCAAGCTCATCAGGAAATTGAAATTAAATCAAATGATTAAATATGGAAATATAACACATCAGGAAATCATTTTTTTATAAACAAAGATCAGGAAAAGATATTTTTATAGACACGAGTTGTAATTTTATGTACCATATTTATCTTTTTTTGTCAGATACACCTTTACTTAATCTTAGCTTTTCTGGGCTCAGAATATTGGAAAACTTTCAAAGAGCTTCTGCTGAGCCCTTTTGCTGAAAGATGGAGAGAACTTACATTACATTTTATAAACTAACGATTCCCTTAAACCATACCTTCTTCGGTATTCATCTATCATCTATCTATATTCAGATACTTTCAGAGAATAATATTTTTTATTAATGCTATAAAAAGTAAAAAGATAATGTTATTATTTAATGTAAGATTCAAGTCTTAAACAGAGCTTTGAACATTAAACTCAAATTCAATCAGGCAAAAAACGGATTTTTTAGAAATTTACTTAAAAAAGACTAAACATAAGAATTTTGCTTGAATAAGAATTTTGCTTGAATTAATACCTTAACAATAATAAAGCAGGAGAAAAAATCGTGGATAAGAAAGAAAAGGAGATTTTACAGCTTGTAGCTCATACTATAAGGGTTATTTCTGCGGAAACCGTAGAAAATGCAAAATCAGGCCATCCCGGAGCACCAATGGGACTTGCAGAAATAGCAGCAGTACTCTGGGGGAAAATTCTCAAAGTAAATCCTGAAGATCCAACATGGAAAAACAGAGATAGGTTTATTTTATCGGCAGGACACGCCTCTGCTATGCTCTACACAGTTTTACACCTTATGGGATTTGACATAAAAATTGAAGACTTGAAAAATTTCAGAAAGTTTGGAAGTATAACACCCGGGCATCCAGAACTTTCACCTGAACACGGAATAGAAGCTACCACAGGGCCTCTGGGACAAGGCTTCGCAATCGGAGTTGGAATGGCGATAGCGCAAAGAAAACTTATGGATATTTTCAATAAACCAGGATACAATATCATAGACCACTTTATCTTTGCGATAGTAAGTGATGGAGATATAATGGAGGGAATTTCCCAAGAAGCAGCCTCACTTGCAGGACATCTTGGACTCGGCAGAATAATTTATATCTACGATAGCAACAAAATTACAATAGATGGTTCTACATCTCTGACCTTATCCGAAGATATAAGAAAAAAATTTGAAAGTATCGGATGGGATACATCGGAAATAGATGGAGAAGATCTTGAGGCGATAGAGCAGGCAATCGAAGAAGCAAAAAAAGTTGAGGATAAACCCTCTCTTATAATAGCTCATACAAAAATAGGTAGGTTCAGCCCAACAAAGGAAGGTAGTTCAAAAGTCCACGGTGCCCCACTAGGTCCAGAAGAACTTGAAGGATTAAAAAAGAACATAGGATGGAAATATAAACCTTTTGAGATTCCACAAGAAGTTTATACATTCTTTGAAGAAAGAAGAAAAGTTTTGAAAAACGAATACAAAAAGTGGGTCGCAAAATTTGAAGAGTATAAGAACAAATTCAAAGATATGGCAGAAATGTGGGAAAAATTTTTCTCTCTTTATATACCAGATGACCTTGAGAAGTATTTTCCAAAGTATGAAAAGGGAAAAGAGATTGCGACAAGAAATGCATCAGAAGATACCATTCAGATACTTGCAGAAAAAATACCTAACTTAATAGGAGGTTCGGCAGATCTTGCTGAATCTGTAAAAACAACAATTTTGAAGTCAAAACCCATATCACGAGACGATTTTTCAGGAAGGAACATATACTTTGGAGTAAGAGAACATGCGATGGGTGGAATTTTGAACGGTATAGCTTTATATGGTGGATTAATTCCTTTCGGTGGAACTTTTCTTGTTTTTAGTGATTACATGAGACCATCTATAAGGCTTGCTGCACTAATGAAAACAAAAGTTATTTATGTTTTCTCACACGATAGCATTTTCGTAGGAGAAGATGGACCAACTCACCAGCCAATAGAACATCTTGCATCTTTGCGAGCAATTCCCAATCTCATAGTTATAAGACCAGCAGATGCTAATGAGGTACCATACGCTTGGGAAATAGCCCTAAAAGAAAAAAGACCAGTATCATTGATTTTAACCCGTCAAGGAGTACCTGTAATAGACAGAGAAAAATATGCTCCACCACACCTTATAAGAAAAGGAGGATACATTATAGCAGATTGTAAAAACCCAGATGTTATAATATTTGCAACAGGTTCAGAGGTCCCATTAGCGTTAGAAGTTCATGAAACCCTTGAAGAAAAAGGAATAATGTCTCGCGTTATAAATCTTGCAAGCTGGGAGCTCTTTGAAGAACAAGATGAAGATTATAAAAAGAAAGTTTTAGGTGATGAAGAAGATGCAATAAGGGTAGTCATAGAGGCGGCAAGTCCATTCGGCTGGGCAAAATACGTAGGCAGAGATGGTACTTTCATATGCGTTGAAACCTTCGGAGCATCAGCCCCATACAAAGTTATAAAGGAAAAATTTGGCTTTACAAAAGAAAAGATTACAGAAAAAATAATTCAAAAGCTAAACGAAAGAATTAAATCAAAAAATCAAGCTAAAAAACTAATCGAAAAGTAAATGAAAAAGGGAAATAAAAACAAAAATGAAGCTGATAATCTAACACTTAATTTTAAGGTTGGATTAGGTTTTGATATACATAGATTCTCTCAAGACAAAAGAAGGAAGCTTATTTTAGGTCAGGTGAAAATAAATCATGTTGGACTTGAAGGAGCATCGGATGCCGATGTTCTTTTGCACGCAATATGTGATGCAATTTTAGGAGCAACCATAGGAAAAGATATAGGAACTTTCTTCCCACCTGAAAAGTCGAAGGGAATAAGCTCAAAAAAAATAGCTCAAAAAGTAATGAAAATGATTGAAGGAAAATTCAAAATTATAAACATAGATGTGGTAATAATAGCAGAAAAGCCGAAACTTTCGCCTTTTATCCCAAAAATGATCAAAAACATAAAAAAAATCTTCAGGTGTGATGTTAATATAAAAGCAAAAAATACAGAGGGTGTTGGAAATTTAGGTGATGGAATAGCATCAATTGCAACGTGTCTTGTAGAGAAAATAAACAATAATAAAAACAAAAAATAGTTTCAGAAAAACGAAAACCTTACAAATTAAAATCAAATGCAGAAAAAAAATAAAAGTAAAAACTCAAAAAATCATAAAAAAAAGGAACATAAAAAAAACAGCACCAAAAAAATTAAAAATATATGCATTATAGGTCTTGGACAGCTTGGAGGATCAATCTCAGCAAATCTCATCAAAAAAAACTACTACATAATAGGAATATCAAAAAAAGAAAGCACAATAAAAAAAGCCATAGAGAAAGGAATAATAAATGAAGGTTATACAAAGCTTAAAAAGGAGATTTTAGCCAAATCAGATCTGGTCATAATAGCAACACATCTTGGATTATATGAAAAAATTCTTAATTTCCTTCACAAGATAAATTATTCCGGTATAGTTTCTGACGTAGGTAGTGTGAAAAGAAGCTTTCATAATATATGTAAGAAATACAATTTGAAGTTTGTGGGAGCTCACCCGATAGCCGGCACAGAAAAATCCGGAATAGAAAGCTCAGATCCCAAACTCTTTGAAAACAAAATCTGCATAATTTCCGGCTGGTCAGATGAAAAATCTAAAAAAATAGTATCTGAAATTTGGAGAGAAATTGGTTCAAAAGTTATTTTCATGTCCCCGAAAGAACACGATAAAATCTTAGCTTTCACATCACACCTACCCCATGTCATTGCTTTCTCAGTAGCAAAAACATTAGAAAAAGTAAGAAGTGAAAATAAAGAGAAAAAAACAGAAACATATATAGCGGGTGGCAGTCTTAAAGACATAACAAGAGTGGTTCAAAGTCCAACCGAAATGTGGGTTGATATTTTCACACAAAACTCAGAAAATATATCACACGCAGTAAAAATATTCCAAGAGCAGGTTTCATATCTCCTAAAACTTATACTATCAAATGATAAGGGGAAAATAAAAAAATATATAAAATCAGCTAAAAAAATTAGCTCTAAAATAATAAAAAGATAAAAAAAATTAGAAAAGATGAGAAAAACACTGATTTAAAAATTAAAATTTTTCTATAAAGTGAGCAGAAACAATAATAAAAAAACGGAAGCAAACATAAATTTACGAGCATTCAAGAAAATACACCGAGTATCATTTTTTCATTTCCTCCATATATACTTTATTAGTCTGATTTTTTCAACATTAATTACAAAATGTAGCCAAAAAGAAACCGAAGAACAAAAAACTAAAACTCAGGATTTCTCCTTCGAAATAATATACACAAAAGGAATAACTGAAATAAACTGCTTTTCCGTCCAACTTATTGAAATTCAAAGAGAAAGAATATTCCCTTTTTTATCTGGATTTATAACGGTAGATCTCGCAAAAGAAAATGAGGTAAAACCAAATAAAGTCGAATTCAGAAGCCAAGAAGATGAAGAATGGCAATATGGCAAAGGGGGACCCATAAAAGGAGAAGAAATAAAAGTTGATATATTTCAAGATAGACTAACCATTAACATAAAATCTCCGGTATTTCCGCAAAACAAAATTTATCTTGAAATACGCGGATTCACTTTACCTTCTCCCACCCAAAGTTGCGAGAGCGTATATGAAGACTTCAAAAAGACAGGATTTTCCATACAAAATGTAGCCATAGGTAGGTCAAGAATAATAGACCCTAAAAAAGAAAATAAAACAAAAGGAATCCTAACGAAAATAACACGTCAGAATAAATTCCCATCTGATACAACAGCGGGCATTACAATAGAAGGCGATGAGCTCCCGGACACCTTTGATTTCAAAATTGCCTATCCTATTTTTTCCGAACTTGAAGAAAATCTGGAAACAAAGATGAGAAAAATTATGTTATGTGGAGGTATAAACCTTGAAGAAAAATCTGTATCAAGAACTTGCAAGATTTTCGACGAGGAATCTTTATCCTTTGAAGAAGATGAAATCCCTATGAACTTCCCCCGTGTTTTTGGTTCGGCAACAAAACTCCTTGACGGAAAAATTGTCATATCAGGCGGGCTTTCATATGACCTAAAACCATTGGGAAGCTTTGAAATTTTCTTCCCAGACCTCGGTTTATTTTTAAAAACAACGAGAACTATTCCAAGATTCCTCCACTATACATTCTCAACTGAAAGAAATATAGGTATAGTTGGTGGTATAAGTGGGAATGGTTTATGGGAGAAAGATTTGGAGGTTTTTCCCATATCTCCAACGGAAAATGAAAAAATTATAAAAGGTTTGTATATTCTTGACTATTCCGGAAATCTTGGAGCATGCTTTGCAGAAAATAAAAACTACATCTATATAATAGGTGGAATAAATTCAAGGAAAATAGTTCAAATTAAAAAAGAAACAATAGATTTAGGAATAATTGAGGCAAAAGAGTTTGAAGTAGAGAAAATCGGAGAAAACGAAATAAAATCGCTTGGCAATTGTCAAGCAGTAGCTTTTGAGCAAAGAATAGTTGTTGTTTCAAGTCTTGGATACATTCTCTCTTTCACCGTAGAACAAGAAGGATTAAAAATTCAAGGACAAAAAATAACAGATATAGCTCATGATCTAATTAGAACAAAAAAAGGATTCTCGCTACAAAAGATTTCTATTCTCAAATCCGTTCTTTTTGGAGGCATAGATTACATAAAACAAAAAGATTCATCCTATCCAACGCAAATCACCCCGTCTTATGAACTCTTTATAATTTCTCCAAATGGGCAGATTTCAGGAGCTTATAGAACAAAATATTCAAGAGTAGGAGGAGTCGCTTTGCTCACCCAGGATGAATTTCTCTTGATCTTTGGCGGAACAAAAGAAGGAAAATCCGAGGTCCTATTCATAGGAAACATAAACTTCCCAGAAAATATAACCACAGAGAAAATGCCAGAGGAAGTAACAAAATCTCAGGTTCCGAATTTATGGTTCTCTGAAAACGAAAAGCACAACACATCAAAAATAAAGTTATCAAATATGAAAAAAAGCACAAAAGCAAAACTCTTATCGCATGAAAAAGATAATATGACCCAAAAAACAAAAATAAAAGATTACAGCAGTTGGATACCAGAAACCATTCAACTGATTGATGAAAATAAACTGATTGATGGAAATAAAATCGTAAATTCAAGCTATTTTATCAGTAAAAAAGCAAGAAAAAAGGAGACGATTGATTATGTTCAGGAGAAATAAAGAAGAAAAAAAATTACTCTTAAAAAATCTGATTATATTAGCAGGATTTATAATATTTCTACCGTTATTTTCAAACTGCAAATCAAGTAGCACGAAAGACCAAAACTCTCAAAACCAAACTGATTCAGGTCTTATTGATTCATTTTTCCCTCCAAAAAATAAAGGGATATTCCCCGATGAACTTCAAATTTATGTTATACTGAAACAAAAACCAATACCTCAAGATGTAAGATTCATTATTTGGAGAAATGGGAACCAGATATCGGGAAAATTAATGGTAGAAGAAATAATAGAGGAAGGGAAATATAAGGTCATATTTGAGCCCTTTCAAAAAGAAGAAGGAACTTACGTAGTATATTTCAACTACGGATTAGAATCTATATTTTGGACATTCTGGGCAGAAATAACAAGAACAATCCCTGTTTTCCCGCTATCTTCATACCCCCCATCTGATGCCAAAAATTTCCCAGTAGGTAGCAGTATATCAATTTCAATAACAAAACCTCTCAATCCATATACAATAGATGACGAAACATTAAAGCTTATGAAAATAGATTTGGCTGGTGAAAAAGAAGCATTATTTTACGCTTCATATCTTCCCGGTTCTTTAATCATTATTCCCGATAAAATGGAATCATCTTCGAACTACAAAGTGATGATAACTGGAATTATTCCAATTGATGAAATTAATCCATCAATGATCAATTATGAAACAGGTTTCAGAACGCAGGATCTTGAAAAACCTTCTATTGTAAGTTGTAATCCAAGATTTTGCACTCTTTCATCTTGTGAAATCGTCAAAGGCAATCTTTTTGATATATGGGTACAATTTCAAGAAAACGAGGAATTATCTTTTGAATCTGTCATTGATAACTTCAGAATAACCATTGATTCTTCTTCCGGGACAGAAGTAGTTGATTTCTCAAAAATATATTTATATGATATATTAAGCAAAAACTTAAAACTTATTTCAGAAAAGAATTTGCCTCAAAAAAGAAGTCTCTTTATATATCCAAACAAAATTGAGGTGAGGTTTGAAGATATGATACTGCCTACATCAACNGTAAGAATATATGTTTTGCCATCTCTTGCTGATTCATCAGGAAATCAAATTAATGACTTCTTTTCCTGGTGCATACAAGTTGTTCCTTAATTGAACCTTAATTGAAAATTACCTCTTAATTTTCCCTTAAATGAAAATTTCATTCTTCATCAAATATATCAATGTCAATTTTCTTTTCTTCTTCTGCTATTATGTTCATTAAGTCTTTCAAAACTTCAAGGCGAATCCTATCTTCTTTTGTTATTTTAGCTTTGGATTCTATTTCATCTATCATTTTAGCTATTCTTAATTTTATTCTTGCGGTTGTGCTTCTTTCATTTACTCTCACAAAATCTATAAACTTTTTCACAGCTTTTTCAAATAAATCTGGATTCAAACCTATGTTTTGCAGAAAATGAGCTAAAAATTTCCAAAGCTTTTCTATATCCGAAATAGAAAGACGCATATGAACTTTAATTTTTATTTTTTAAAATCTTTTCCTTATTTGCTATATATTTCGCTAAAAGAAAAAATCAAAAAGAAAAAGTAAAAATAAATCACTATTATCTTGATCTAATCTCATAGAAATGAAAGAGCAAAAAAAAGAAACAAAAAAAGAAAAAAATACAGAAAAAATAACAACAACAAAAAGAAATGAGTTTCCTCATAAAACTGGAAAGTTCCTGGTAACCGGCTGTGCGGGATTTATAGGTTGTTTTACCGCAAAAAAACTTCTGGAAAATAATTTTGAAGTGATAGGAATTGACGATCTTAACGACTACTACGATGTGAAACTAAAAAAATTCAGACTTGAAATACTCAAAAGTTACAAAAATTTCACCTTTCTACAACTAGATATTTCAAAAAAAGACGATGTTTTTTCTTTGAAGGGAGAAAAATTAGACTGCATATTCAATCTCGGAGCGAGAGCAGGAGTGAGGGCAAGTATTAAAAACCCACAAATTTATGTGGATGTAAACATAACCGGGACTTTAAACTTGCTATCCTTATGTTTTGAAAACTCAATAGAAAAATTTGTTCTTGCGTCAACATCAAGCGTATATGCTGGTGTAAAGGTTCCATTCAAAGAAAGTGCCAAAACAGAATTTCCTTTATCTCCTTACGCTGCAACAAAAAAGGCAGCAGAGCTTTTAGCATATACTTTCCACAAACTCTATAAAATAGATATAACTATTCCAAGATATTTTACTGTATATGGACCTGCCGGAAGACCTGATATGAGCATATTCCGCTTTATAAAGAACATAATGGAAGACAAACCCATTTTAATCTACGGCGATGGAAAACAAAAAAGAGATTTTACATATATAGACGACATAGTAGAAGGAACAATAAAAGGGGCAAAAAAATTAGGATATAAAATAATAAATCTTGGAAACTCACGACCAGTAGAACTTATGTACGTTGTCAAACTTATAGAAGAAAATTTAGGTAAAAAGGCTAATATAATTTTTGACAAACCAAATCCAGCAGACCTACCTGAAACCTGTGCCAATATAACTAAGGCAAAAAAAATATTAAACTGGGAACCAAAAACTCCAATAGAAGAAGGAATTAAAAAAACATGCGAATGGTTCATAGAAAACAAGGAATTCATAAAAACAATAAGCACAGAAGAAAAAATATAGATGATAAAAAAAGCAAAAGAAACAAACAAAAAAACAACGACTTGACAAAAGATAAAAACAAAGTAAAAAATCAGACAAATATAAAATTTAAAACAATAGAGAAAAAAGGAAAAACAATAGACAAATAAAAATTACAAATTTGTATGGATGAACTATGGGAAAAATAAGAGTTAGTGGTGGTGCGCTAAAAGGAAGAAATTTCAAAGTTATAGGTGATGCAAGACCGCTTACATCAATCATAAAGAAAGCTATATTTGACTCAATAGATGTTTCAGGAAAGACTGTACTTGACCTTTTTGCAGGTTCAGGCTCATTCGGAATAGAAGCTATATCACGCGGAGCTGAATTCGCTCTCTTTGTTGAATCAAACCCTAAAACAGCAGAAAATTTGAAAAAAAATATTTATGAACTCGGAATTGAAAAAAAATCAAAAGTTGTATGCCAAGATGTAATAAAATTTCTAAAAAGAAATAATCAGAAGTTTGACATTATTTTTGCAGATCCACCATTTTCCTACAAAGTATCAGAAGAACTCGTAAAACTTATGAAAGAAAGCTCAAATTACCTCGTTATTCTGAGAAGGTTCAAAAAAAACGAAGACGAAAAAATATTCTCTTCTCTGTTTGAAAAATATGAAAAAAGAAAATACTCAGATTCCGTATTATTCATAGGATTTTCAGTAATCTAAACTAATAATAGTAGCTTCTAATTCTCTGAAATCCTTTCTTCCAATTCTCCAAATATTTGAAAAAAAATTCAATAGAAATATTCTATTCATTTGATAGAAATATTCTATCCATCTTATGAATTTCAAGCAAGTTAGGAAACAAAGCACCCAAGATAAGAAATAATTTCTAATATTATACCGAACTTTACTATTTAAAATAGAAGAAAATTATACAGAAAGATTAAAGATTTTAGAAATATTAAAATTTAAATGGATAATTAATGGATAATTAAGGTTTAATCTGAAATTAAATAATAAAAAAAAAGAAAATGATATGATAACAGATATAGAAGTTTTTCAAGTGTTTAAAAACTCTGCTCTTGAAATTTTAGAGCAGGCAATAAATGATGTAGATGAACTACGCACAAATTTCAACGAAAAGAAAATTTACGATATATTCTCTGCAATACACACAGTAAAAGGGGAATCAACATTTTTCGGATTAGACGAAGTAGCAAATGTTCTACATCAGATAGAAGATGAAATACATTTATGGAAAGAAAGAAAATATGCAACAGAAAACGAAATAGAAAACTTCAAAAAAAATTTAATATTTGCCAAATCAAGAATAAAAGCAAAAGAAAGTCCAGAATTGTCATCTCAAGAAAATTTTGTAGAAGAGATGAATAAGTTCTTTGAAGAGTATTCCAAGGCTCTCGGTAAAAAGACTTATCTTGAACTAAAAATAAACGGAGATATAAAACCATCAGAAATAGCAAGAATTATGCATATTTTTGTTAATCTTATAAGAAACGCGCTGGAACACGCTTTCTTGGGGAGAGAAGGAGGAAACGTAAAATTTCTCATAGAAAAGGAAGGAAATAAAGTGAAAATACATTACGAAGATGATGGGGTGGGCTTTTCCCCTGATATTCTTGAAAAGATAAAAAAAGAGGGTTTCTCATCTATTGTTGGATTGTCGTCAAAATCAGCGAGCTTACACTCGGGTAGAGGTATGGGGCTTTTCTCTATACACAAACTTGTCAGCGAAAAAAAAGGCGGTATAATAATACGAAATAAAAATGAAGGAGGTAGCCACATATTTATTTATTACTATTGTGATCAAAAGTTTTAAATGCTAAATTTTTATAACGCTATCTATTATAAAAAATTATGATTTTTATCTTTTTACTAACAAATCTTACCATCATAAATACAAAATATTTGTAAAAATGAAAAATTTATAAAAAGAACATAAAAAAACAAAAAAATTTAAAATTAAAATAAAAAGGAAAGGAGCAAGAAAAAAATATGGCACTAAAAGTTCTTGCAATAGGAGCCCACCCGGACGACATAGAATTTGGTTGTGGAGGAACGCTAATCAAACTAAAAAAACTTGGAGCTAAAATTTTTATGTTTGTAGCAACACAAGGAGAACTCGGCGGAGACCCAGAAATAAGAATTTCAGAAGCTAAAAAAGCCGCTGAAATGCTCGGTGCAGAATTAATTTTCGGTGGAATGAAAGATACAACTTTGACGTATTCAAAAGAACTTATAACAAAATTAGAAGATGTTATAAAAAAAACCGAACCGTCTATAATCTTTGTTAATTTTTACGAAGATACACATCAGGACCACTATTCCCTTTCCAAATCAGCAATAACTGCAACAAGGTATTCAAGGAATGTTCTCTTTTACGAGGTTCCAAGCACATCCGCAAGCTTCAAACCAGATGTTTTTACAGACATATCAGATGTTCTTAAAGAGAAACTTGAACTCCTTGCCGCACACGAATCACAAGTTCATAAAGTAAATATTGGTAACCTTGACATACTTGAAGTGGCAAAATCAACAGCAAATTTCAGAGGTATACAAGCAAGATGCGAATACGCAGAAGGGTTTCATCCATATAGGTTCCAGTTCCTTGAAATACTTGAAGTTATGAACGGAAAACTAAAAATTTCAAAAAACGGGACAAAATGAAGTATATAATTTAACCACTCAAAATGAATACAATAACAAACACGACCTTTGAAGAACAAAAACAAGATATAAAAGAAAATGTATTAGCCAAAACATCAAATACAGAACAAAACAAGCTTGAAAGAACGAGGATTTTCTTCAAGGAACCGAAAGGGTTCTTGGTTGCCTTCATTATACTATTTTTAGCAAACGCTGTGTGGAATATAATAGGTCTCACACAAAGCCTATTTCTTCTCACCTCCTCACTTTTACTTTCCATCATACTTACTCCATCCATGTACGAGCTATCACGAATTTTGAGAATTGTAGATAAACCTGATGATAGGAAAATTCATTTTGGTGAAATCGGTAGAGTAGGTGGATTAGCGGTAGCTTTGGCTTTTGCAGGAGCAATTTTACTCTCTGAAAACTCTTTTCCTCCCAAATACAAAATTGTAATGATTGCAGGAGCTATAATAGCTATTGTTGGACTTTTAGATGATATAATAGGCATACCGGCAAAAATCAGGTTGATCGTTCAGTTTTTTTTGGCTCTATGGGTTATAGATAATGGAATATCTTTGAGACTTTTTCCTACTCATGAAACATGGGGACAAATCCTCAACTCATCACTAACTATAATATGGATAATAGGGTTCACAAACGCTTATAACTTTATAGATGGTCTTGATGGTCTTGCTGCTGGTTTAGGAATAATAGTAGCTTTCTTCATCTCTTTTATCTCATATATAAACGGTCATCCGGAAATTTTCTCTCTTTCCGCTCCTCTTATAGGCGCTCTTTTGGGGTTCCTCCTTTTTAACTTTAATCCCGCTTGGATATTTTTAGGCGATGTTGGAGCCCAGTTTTGTGGTTTCGTACTATCTTCATTAGCTGCCGATGTTGCATGGGCTTCACCCGGAGAATATTGGAAAGTATTTACTTTACCTATGCTCACTATGTGGGTCCTGCTTTTTGATATGATTCAGATAACAATTTTCAGAGTAAAATATGGACTTGTTAAGAGTATATCTGAATGGCTTGCATTTACTGGGAAAGACCATATACACCACAGACTATTCTTTATTTTCCAAAGTCAAAAAAAAGCCGTTATTTCCCTCTACATTATATCCTGTGTTCTATCTTTAATGGCTGTAATTTTAGCAAATCTGAAGCTCAAAAACATTGAGGGAATTCTGTTATCATCTTTAATATTTGCAATATCAGTTTTGTCTCTTTTTATACTTGACAAAAAAACTGCGAAATTTGCTTTCAGACAAAAGTTTCAAAGCCAATAACAAATTTCAAATAACAAATTTAAAGCCAATAACGAAATAAATCTTCTCAATTGACAAAGCTATTCTTGCGGATTCGCTCCACTTACAACTTTAAGATATACCTCTTCAAGTGAAGGAACTTCCTCATCAACCTTTATCGGGACAACTCCGGACTTTGATAATAAATCTTTTATTAAATCCTTCCTTATATCATCCTCTGATAAAATAGATATTTTTGAATCTTCTAATTTCACATCCTTTATTTTTTTTAGCCCCATATCAGATATCGTATTATAAGCTGTCTGAGCTTCGGTTGGATTTGAGAACCAAAATAGAAATTTCCTTCTTCCCTCAATAGCCCCTATTCTATCAAGATATTCAGAAAAAACAAGTCTCCCCCCTGAAATTATTATAACTCTATTACATATTTTCGTCACCTCACTCAAAATATGAGTGGAAAGTATAACCGTTTTATCTTTTGATATTTCTTTTATGAGATTTCTAATTTCTACAACCTGCTGAGGATCAAGTCCAACAGTAGGTTCATCAAAAATCATAATCTGTGGGTCGTGAATTATTGCTTGGGCTATTCCAACTCTTTGTCTATATCCTCTTGAAAGGTTTCCTATTATTCTACCTTTCACATCTTTCAGACCACATTTTTCTAGAACAAAATCCAATCTCTCCTTGATCTTATTTCTTGGAACTCTTTTGAGCCTCGCAACAAATTTTAGATAAGAAATAACCGTCATATCAGAGTAAACAGGAGGATTTTCTGGAAGATACCCTATCAATCTCTTTGCCTCAACCGGTTTTTCAAGAACATCTATACCGCAAACTTTAACTTCACCTCTGGTGGGAGGCATATATCCTGTAATTATTCTCATAGTGGTAGTTTTTCCAGCACCATTTGGACCAAGAAAGCCCAAAATCTCGCCCCTACCTACTTCAAAACTTATATTATCTACCGCTAATCTATCTCCGTAATATTTTACTAAGTCTTTTACTTCAACAAGAGGTTCCGTTCTTGATTTTGTGTTCAATTCCATAATACTATAAATTATTAGGTAAGTTATAAATTTATCAGTGAAATTTCCGATTTCGTTTCTTAAAAATTCGCGGATCGTTTCTTTTTCCTTACATCAAATCAGACGATTTCCATCAAGCCTCTCTGAAAAATGCTATCTTTATTTTTTATTTCATCTTTTAATAGCTCCACTTACCCCAAAACCAAAAATGAACCTAATTCCAGATGAATCCAAACCAAAATTCACAATTATTTATCCGCCATAATAAACTAAAACAATCAAATCATGTTCCAGATTGTTCTTAAACCAATAAAGAGTTTAAATTTCGATTTCCTTGAATTCACAAAATCACAAAGATAAATAAAAACAGTTTCACTCAATAATTTAATTTATTTGTATCTTCGCTGAGACTACGGATAATTTTATTCGTAATAAACCCCTTATAAAAACAAAAAAAATTATTTAAAAACTACTTATATTTATAAGATGATAATAAAAATTAAGTATAAATAAAATAATAACATATTTTAATTTTTATTAATAATATGATTGCTTAAAATAAAATTATAACCTACAACAGGTGGGTTATCTATATGAAGAAAACAAACAAAAATAATAAAAGTAGCTTAAAAAAGATTGGAAAAGAAAAATTCTCACTCCTTCTCCTTATCTTACATACTACACTCTCTTTCTGTGGACAAAACAACTACGCAACAAAATCAGACTTGGAGGAACTGAAAAAGGAAATCGAAGCAGATATAGAATATGCAGAAAATAAAATAACAAAAGTAGAAAAAGATATAAAGGAAATCCAAAATTCAATAACAACTACAGAAAAAAACTTAGAGGAACTGAAAAAAGAAATCAAAGCAGATATAGAAAAAATGATAAAGGGCACAGTCTATATACTTTCTTCCGTTGAAATTTACGATACGAAATGGGCAGACTCTTTTAGAGGGGGAATAGGCTCAGGAGTTATATATAAAGGCTATATCATAACAAATAGGCATGTTTCAGATCCATATTCCATCATTGAAAATACTACGGGCTTTTATTCATGCCCCGCCGCAAAGTGTCAAGACAGATTTGGAGTAATTAATTGGCTTAAACTTCTGAAAAATTGCTATTTGGACGAATATTGCTATAAACCCAGAGTTGTTTTTCGCTCGTGCGTGTATATGCTTTATTTATATTACTTTGCAGGTAGGCTTGATCCTTCTGACATAGGAACTTATCCCTGCAGAGTTTTTTGGGAAAAAATCTTTCAAGATTATGCCAGTAATAGAAATACAAACTGCGTAAATGACTTTTTCTGGGAAAACGAAGAGTTTGAAGATATGTTTTGTTATAAAATTTACTCCTCTTACCTACCGGAAGTAAAGGCAAAAATAAAAGCATACACTTATGACGGGAACGAATTAGATGTGATAAATTCAAAATTTCCATCTTGCCGTGATATGGATTTAGCTCGGCTTGAAGTTAATAAAGATATTTCACAATTCAATTTAAGTAATGCCGATAAATATGACATCGGAGATAATGTTTTTGCTGTCGGACAACCGCTAGGATTAGGCTGGACCGTATCATCAGGCGTAGTTTCTGCAAAAAGAAAAATAAGAGATTTTTATAAAATCTACTTGATCTACTTGCCACCTATATATTACGAAATATTTGAACCAACCTGCGATTATAACATTATTCAAACAGATACACAAATAAACCCAGGTAATTCTGGTGGGGGACTATTTGACACGGAAGGAAAACTTATTGGTATAAACACATTCAGACTTTCTGGATCAGAAGGAATAGGTTTCGCAATAGATTTTTCGGAGGCACTATCTAATTTATTTTAATGAGAAACGAGCTATTGTTATTATTCTAATACAATCAGTTTTAATCTACTATTATTTTTGCTGCTTTTTTGAGTCTGTTCATTATTCCTAATCCTATGCCTTTTTCCTCGACACCTTCAAAAATCATCACGTCATATTTTTCTCCCTTCTCTATCAGAATTTTGAAAAGATTTTTCGCAAATTCTCTCAAATTCTTGCCCGATATGAAAATATGTACATTAGGAATATGTTCAAAATTTACAGGTTTTTTCTGAAAAAAGAATACAGCTACCTTCCTTCCTTTTAACTCCCAGAGTTCTTTATTTTGTGCTATAAATTCTATCATTTTTTTCCTGTTCAATATCAAAATTAAGTCCGCATCAGGCGCATAGTGCCTATATTTTAATCCAGGACTTTTCGGAATGGAGTCCTTAATGTAATCAAAGACTTCAACCTTCCCTATTTTTCTCTCTATCATCTCTTTGGTTATAGCTCCGGGGCGAAGGATTTTCGGGATATCTTCCGTCATATCAAGAACCGTTGATTCTATTCCTATCTTTACTTTGCCTTCTATAATAAAAACTTTTTCTCCAAAGTATTTTTTTATGTGCTCCGGTTGGGTTGCGGATGGTTTGCCTGATATGTTAGCACTCGGAGCAGCTATCGGAACTCCAGAAAGTTTTATTATTTTCAAAGCTATGGGATGAGCAGGCATTCTAACAGCCACTGTATCAAGGCCAGCCGTAACAACATCTGGTATAGATGGATTTTTAGGTAGCACCAAAGTTAGAGGTCCAGGCCAAAACTCTCTTATAAGAATTTTAGCGTTATGAGGAACCTCTCTTGCAACAAGGTATATATCCTGTTTTTTTGAAATGTGGACTATGAGTGGGTTATCTTGGGGTCTTCCTTTGAGTTCAAAAATTTTTTTAACCGCCTTTTCATCGTAAGCATTTGCACCAAGGCCGTAAACAGTTTCAGTTGGAAAAGCAACAACCCCTCCACCCTTTATTATCTCTGCTGCTTCTGCTATTTTCCTTTCTATCTCTTTTCCGAAGCGCACATTATTAATACAAATAAAAAGTAAATTTTAATAAAAATTTTAAGAGAAACTTTTAAACGGAGTTTATTCAGTATATTATTGCATGAATTTTACAATCTTCATCAAGAATAAACTTTCGTTTTATTTTCGTCTTGGTTTTTGGTGGAAATCCTTCAATTTCAACAATTGTTTTATCTGCAACCCTCAGACCACCCCCCCGAATACAAATATTATAAGCTTCATTCATAATTAAAACATCATCCTTTTGCCTCTGAATGCTATAATTTTTTGGAGAAAGCTTTACAAATTCAAACACAAAAACAAAAATAGAGCTTATAAAAATAAAAGTTGTTGCAACAAGATAGAAAGCTTTTTTATGTCCTCTGGCAAACCCCACCAATATTACTTTTAAACCGAACAATCAAAAAAATCCCAACTCCCTAAAAACAGAAAATTTTTCAAAAACAAAAAAGTTTTCAATTCTAGGAAAAACTTTTTATTATTATTATTTATTATTTATTACTATATTTAAATTATAATCAAAGCAAAATAAAGTAGGGGGGTAGAAACGAGGTATGGACGTAAGTATTAGGCTCTTACAAAACTGGGTAGGTAGAGAAAGGATAAAGATAGAAAAGGTAGCAAGTGGAGCAGCGATAATTGTATGGGATGTAGCAAAAAGAAGAGCAGCCGCAACACATTTTTATTCAACAGATGAAGCAAAAATAGAAGAAAAAATCAAAGAGCTTCTCACAAGCTTACAAATTCAAGATACTGATTTTTCCAAGATAAGAGTAAAGGTTGTTGGCGGTGCTGATGTCGCAGGGTTAAACTTAGGAAAAAAATTTATAACATCACTATTCAATGTTATAAAAAGAATGGGCTTACCTGTAGGAGGATACGATGTCGGCGGAAATATAACAAGAAGCGTCACATTCGATCCAGTAACAGGCAAATGTATAGTAAGCTATCTTATAGGTGGTGAGAGGGAAGTTTAATTTTTCAGTTTATTTACTGATATGTTGGCAATCGACCAAAAACTCAAAAGCAAAATAGATGAGATAATAGAAAAAACAACTCCAATTCCACAACACGTAAGTAACCTTATGAAAATGCTCAAAGATGAGAATGTACCTTTAAGTAGAATAGCGATAGAACTTGCAAAAGACCCGGTTTTGACAGCAGATACAATAAGAATGGTAAACTCGGCATACTACGGTTTTTCACAAGAGATAAAATCATTAGAGCAAGCCGTAGTTATCTTGGGCACTAAGGCTCTTTTAAGACTTGTAGTCGCTGCATGGGCAAAGAGAATTTCTTCTCAGGAGTTAAAAAATTTTAGAACAGCTCAAAATGAGTTAGCCACATTCTCCCTAATAGGAGCGGTAGCAAGCGTAAAATTTGGAGAGCTATCAGGTATAAGGTTTCTGAGCGATATGATATTTACATCTGCTGCATTACGATCAATAGGAAGAGTTATTATGGATAAACTCGGAGCTTCAGTAATAAATAACATATTAAAAGAGGTCTTTGAGAAAAAAATATCGTTCTACACAGCATCAAAAAGAATTTTGGGTTTTTCACATAGTGAAATCGGAGCTTATGCGCTCAGAAAATGGGGTGTCCCGGAAGATTTAGTATCTGTTGTGGAACATTATCAAGCGCCATCCGAGTTTCAAGAAGATAAAACATTATCAAAAGTTGCAGCATGCGTTCATCTTGGAGACATCGCCGCTATGCAAATAGGAGAAGGAGCGCCAGTTGATGGTATGCTATACCAAATTGATAAAGGTGCATTTTCAATATTAGGTCTTGATCCAACAGAAAATATTATAGAAAAAGTTTGCGAAATGATTTTACCTGACATTGAAAAAATAAAGGAAACCTTCCAACTTCAAGTCGGCCTATAAACAAATCCGAAATTAAAAACAAAAATTATTACCCGATTTACCCAAGAATTTCTTTTTCTTTTGCTTGCAGGATTGCATCTATCTTTTTTATGTTTTCATCTGTTATTTTTTGAAGCTCGTCAAACAATCTTCTTGCTCTATCCTCCGAGATAACTTTTCTATCTTTTGCATCTTTTATATCACTGCGGGCTTTATCTCTTATGTTCCTTATCGAAACTTTAAACTCCTCACTTTTTTTCCTTACAAGCTTCAAAAGATTTTCTCTTGTCTCCCTTGTCAAAGGAGGTATTTTTATCTTTATGATTTTTCCATCACTTTGAGGAACAAGATCTCTTCCTGACTGCAAAATAGCCTTTTCTATTGAAGCTCTTAAATTTTGGTCAAATGGTTCAACAATCAACTCCGACGGAGAAGAAACGGAAATCAAAGCAAGCTGATTTAGAGGTACTTCACTATCATAAGCAAAAACCTTTATACCTTCAAGCAAAGAAGGATGGGCTCTTCCGGTTTTTACTTTTCTCATCTCCTCATCAAACTTCTCTACTGCTTTTTTCATCTCTTCCTTCGCGTCTGATATGACCTTATCTGGGTTAATATTTACCTCTTGCTCTCTTTTACCTTTTTCCTTCTCTTTATCTTTCCCCATAGTATGAAAAAATTATTTTTGCAACAAAAAAATTTTGTTTTTCTTCAATTTATCTTTTCAAATTTATTTCTATCAATTCTCTTTTCTATCTTCGCTTACTTTTTCTATAATATTTTATCTTTTTCTCAAACCTTGACCCATATCATTTTTGTTGAATTTTGCTTTTTCAATGATACTTCCTTTTCTCTATTGATTCTTTTATTTTCTGGAGCTCCTTCCTTTCCTGGCTTGTTAAATTTTTTGGAGAAATGATTTTCACCCTGAGATACATGTTTCCCCTCTTCCCATCTTTTCTCGGAAGTCCGGTTTCTTTAAGTCTCAGCAGTGTTCCTGAATCTGTTCCCTCTGGAATTTTCACCTTCATCTCCGAACCATCAGGCAATATAAAAGGGACTTCATCACCAAGTATTGCAGAAAGAGCATCAACCTGAATTTCTGATATTAGGTCATCACCTTGAATCGTAAATCTTGGTTCTGGAATTATTCTAACAATAAAATCTATACCTCCATACGATATTATATCTCCTTCCCTTACTCCTCTTGGTATTCTAATTTTCATATTCTCGTGCTTTGATGTAAATCCTCTCCCATTACATTTTGAACATGTAGTCATACGCTTTCCATAGCCTCTACACTCTGGACAAGTTTGGCTAAATGTAAAGAAACCTTTTGAAAAACCTATCATACCTTTTCCTCCACAGCGCTTACATGTTTCAACTTCAACGAGACCCGTTCCACCACAACGCTGACACTCCTCCCTTCTCTCCATTACTACTTCCTTTTCAATCTGTTTATCTTGATAAATATCTTTCAAAGATAATTCAAGTAGTGTTTTCTGTCTTTCTTCCGCTTTCCTCCTCCTTTGTGACCTTGTTCTTGTACCTATACCAAATATATCTTCAAGAATGTCAGATGTAAATCC
>AWOA01000032.1 GCA_000494225.1 Candidatus Calescibacterium nevadense OTU 1 | reverse complement strand
GTTTTGTTATAATTCTCTGAATCAGGAGCAAGATAAGGTGTAAAATAATTTTTTCTACCGAATGATATCACTATATTTGTGGAACCTTTGCCAGTTGTTTCTATGTCTCTTAATTCTGGTTTCCCAGAATTGTTAAAAAAGATGATCCAGCCAGTGTTTGGGATACTCGGATCAACTTCATTTTCTGAAACTACTTTTATTTCACTGGTTGAAAAATCNATCTTAATCCAAGAATTGTCAGAAATATCGTGAGAGGCAAGATCTAATATTCGGAAAGATTTTGGACTTATATTTAATGATGATTTGCGAATATCCCCACCACAACGCTGACACTCCTCCCTTCTCTCTATTACTACTTCCTTTTCAATCTCTTTATCTTGATAAATATCTTTCAAAGATAATTCAAGGAGTGTTTTCTGTCTTTCTTCCGCTTTCCTCCTCCTTTGTGACCTTGTTCTTGTACCTATACCAAATATATCTTCAAGAATGTCAGATGTAAATCCAAAGACATCATCGCCAAAAAACTGTTTTACGAAATCATCAAAGGTTGTATAAGTTGTATATGTGTTTGCAAAATCTGCACCATAACTACCTTTTAATCCAGCCTCTCCGTACATATCATATATTTTTCTTTTTTCCGGATCGGAAAGGACCTGGTATGCCTCATTTATTTCCTTGAACTTTTCCTCAGCTTCTTTTTTCTTCTCAGGGGGTACTCTATCTGGATGCCATTTTTTTGCAAGCTCCCAAAATGCTTTTTTTATCTCTTCCTGTGATGCATTTTTAGGAACACCCAAAATCTCATAATAATCTTTTCCATTCCTCATAGCTAAATATATAATTCTAACAATTAAAATTTAAGATGAGTAAGTTTTAAAAGTTTTTATGAAATAATTTTTGCCTTGTCACAATAATCTGAAAATTATAATTTTCTCTTTTAAATCTAAAAATTTTGCCAAAATTCCATTAAGTCTAAATCAGTCATTGTGATGGTAGCTCCCATCCATCATACCCATACCTTTTCCTTCTTCCATCATATCCTCCATAGTTTCCTTTCCTACCTTCTTTTTGGCTTCACAAACATTCCCATTAGATTTTATCAATTTTCCATCTTTTTCAACTTCTACTTCATGCTCACAAGAACAATTCTGACTTAAAGTAGCCTTCACCTTCGCAACTTTTCCATTCCTCTTGACATCAGCTGATATAGTTCCACCCGTCAAATTTTGACAACCTTTCACAACTTTTACATTTTCAAGCTTAATTTGTATTTCTGTTCCATCCTTTTTCACTATTTTTATTTCCCCACTAACTTTGAATTCACCTGCACCTTCTTTTACAATGGTCAGGTTATGAGAATATAATTTTATCACTTTATCGTTTATTTTTACATAGTTCGTAATTGAGATAGAGAAAGTCCTATCATCTTGGGTACTTTCTTTTTGAACTTTCTTAAATCTGTAAAACTCTGCTGAAAATGAAGTTGCAGAAGAAGAGAAAGAGATTTGAGATAACACTTCTTTCAACACAAACTTCGGATCTTTACTGACCTCCCTTTTGAAACTACCGCTTAAAGTTAATTGCTCGTTGTCATCGGTATTTACCTCAAGATTTTCCACTTTTATAGTTAAGTTCGGAGAACCAAATTTTCTTTCAGCTGTTATTTTCCCGCCTTCTATTGTAAAAGTTTTTCCATCTTTTTTATACTTTATGTTCTCAAATGTTCTTGTGACCGAGACCCCGTAAGATGATAGTTGCGTTTGGTGTTTTACTGTACCTGAAATTTCAACTCCTTCCTCTGTATCTGAAACGTTCATATTTCTGCTCTCAATTTTTATACTACCAGTTTTTGCGGTTGAATCTATTGCTATTTCGACTAACACTTGACCGCCGTAAAATGTTATGCTCTTATCTCCCTTTTCAAGTTTAACATTGAATACGCTGACTGAAAAACTGTAATTATTTTCTTGCAAAGATCCATTTAAAGATACATTTATTGTTCCTGATACTGAATAATCATCTAAATCACATCCTAATATTTTGATCTCACAATTTGACATCTGCGTAGCCAAACAGGAACTTTGAAGCTTATTCTGTGTTTTACAACTTAAAATCCAGCTTGCAGACACCATTTTTCTCAAAAGAGATGAATATTTTTCTCCTAACCTATCAGCATCCTTGAACCTTTGCTCAATTATTTCAAATTTCTGAGCTATTTCAACCGATGTAAAATTTTTGATTATTTGATTTATGGATAACTCTTTGTCAATCTCTTGTTTTACTTCTGCTCCCTCGTCATCTGCTTCATATTTTGGCAAAATCGGCGCCCTTGCTGTTAGAATGTTAAACTCTTCCAAAGATGCCTCAATAATAGCAGGGTTTAACTCTGTATCTGAAATAAGTCCGGCTTCTCCAAGCAATGAATCTTGCAATTGTATAACCTCCGCTTGCTCACTCTGAGGTAGAGAGGATATATCGGTTAATGTATTACCTCCTTGCTGCTCATCTATTCTTGTTTCCTTTGCACAAGACTGAATTATCGTAACCCCGCCGATAAGACTAAAAACCAAAATTCCCAAATAAATAATTTCCCTTTTTACCTTTAATTCAACCATTTTCATTCGCCTCCTTTTTTATTATTCTTCTACCTAAAAATCTAATCTTTTTTTTGCTTTTCCGATTTTTCCTAAAAATTAAATCGTTCTTTTAGAAAAACTAGAATTTTATTTGTAAAATAGATTTACAGGAGGGAAAACAATAAAGAGGTAGATTAAAGTAGATTAAAAAGCTAAAAAAATTTTTAGATTTTCCGATTATAAAATAAGTGGGCGGGGGTGAAAGGTTATGGCAGACGAAATAAAAATCAAAGGAGTTCATGAGTTATCAAAAGTAGAAACAAAAACCTTAGATAAAGTCAAAAAAGGAGAATTATCAGCAAAATTAAGTATAAAAGACAAAAGCGAAATATCCGAAGAATCAAAGATTTTCGCTGAGTTTGTCCCGAAAGTTCTCCAAGCATTAGATAAAGAAGTGGATAGGGAAAGTAAACCCGCTTCTAACTCCGAGATCGCCGCGTCCCTCGTAGAAGAACTTATAAAAGCAGTCCTTTCAAAAAAAATTGAACGCTAATAAAAACCTAAAATTGTCAAAAAAAGAATCAATTGAATTAAGCTTTCAGGATTTTTACAAAAATATCAAAGATATTGATTTCCTAAAAGAAGGATGGAGAGGGAAAATTTTTGTCGGATATATTGATGAAAAAAAAGTAGCAATAAAAGTTGCTAAATTTCCTTATCTTGTTAATAACATAAAAAAAGAGGCGGAAGTTCTAAGAAAAGTAAATAAAAAGAATATAGGTCCCAAAATACTACTTGAAGGTTCAGACTTTTTCGTTATGGAATTTATAGATGGTATCCCTTTCAAAAAAATTTTAGACGAATCTAACACGATCTCAGATGTATTTTTTGATATTTTATATCAGGCTTACGAGCTTGACAGAATGAAAATATCAAAAAATGAAATGCACAAACCATACAATAATGCCATACTTTGTGAAAAAGAAAATAAAGTTGTTCTTATAGATTTTGAATCTTCTCAATTTACAGAAAAACCGAAAAATGTTACACAATTTGTTTCATTTCTTCTTTCTTTTTTGAAGACAAAAGGAAAAATTTACCCAAAAGAAGAAAAAATAGCAATAGAAATTATGAGGAATTATAAAAGANATTATTCGGATGAGAGCTTCAAAGANNTCTTGAAATTCCTGAAAGATTTCAGCTAAAACATAAATTTCCAACAAGATGACAGCAGGAAATTTTTTTGTAATTTTTATCACAAGCACGTTATTAACTACGCTTTCTATTATGTCGTTGAATATAGGAGAGAAGGTACCGAGCTTCGATATAAAAGATATAAATGATCAAAAAGTTGAAATTGAAGAAGGTAAAAAGTATATAATTTCTTTCCACAGATATATGGGCTGTGTGTGGTGTCAGATGGATATAATAAAGCTACTCAAAGAGAAAGACAAAATCAAAGAAAAAGGAGTTGAAGTTATAATATTCATTCAAAGTCCAAAAGAGGTGGTAAAAGAGTACCTGAAAGATTTTCCAGACTTTCCCTTTCGTTTAGTCCCTGATCCGGAAAAGAAAGTGTATAATATTTTTGGAGTAGAAAGCGGTAGTTTTTTAGACCTTGTATCTCCAACAGCTTTTCTGAGAACCTTAAAAGATTCACCACTTTTGAGCAAGTATAAGTTTATAAAAGGTGGAGTAAAAGGTGATAGATTTCTGAGACCTGCATTTTTTGTAGTAGATAACGGCATAGTTGTTTGGAGTTACAAAAGCAAAAATGTAGCAGATTCACCAGATATTTCTGAAATTCTAAACAAAGCAGGAGTGAATTAGAAGTGTTCAAAAAACTAAAAGTGTTTGAAGATTGAATTAGAAGTGTTCAAAGAAAAACTCTTTTGGTTTTTTGTATGTAAAGAAAATAAACTTCCCTTTCCCTGAAATTGAAGGAATTTTCTTGAAAGGATAATTTTTCCTCAATGCTCTTTTCACATCATGATCTGAAAGAATTATTCCTATTATTTCTCCGTATTTCCTTATGCTTTGGGATTTTTCTTCCGGTGTTCCAAAAACTATTTCGTAGTCATCTCCAAAAGTTATTGCGACACTTTGAGGCTCTTTGAAAAAATTTGGCGCAAATCTCAAAAACTCTTCTGAAAATGGCATTCTTTCCGGAAAGAACTCACAGGATACATTATTCAGAGCACATATCCATTCCACAGTTCTTAAAGGACCATCCGACGCATCTGCTGAAAACCTTACAACTGATTTTATTCTTTGCAACGTCTTTACGCTTAAATGAGGTTTCAAAAACTTATGCAAAGCATTTGGTATGTACTTTTCTGCGTATTTTCTTCCTTTCCTTTTCAGAACTTCGAGTGCAAGAGCTGAATCTCCAACTGTTCCGGTAATATGAATATGATCTCCTGGCTTTGCTCCAAACCTTGAAAGGGGTTTTTCCTCAGAATATCCTACAACAAAAATAGAAACAGAGTATGTATTAGACCTTGATGTATCTCCACCCGCAAGTTTTAATCCAATTTCATCGGAGGATTTTATTATTCCCTCACCTATTTTTTCTAAAACTTTGTAATCCCTTCCTGCTAAATTCACAAAAGCAAATGCCGGGAATGACGCTGTACATACTATATCACTTACCGCACACCTCAAAGCCCTTTCACCAACTTCCTCCGGAGTCATAAACTTTAAATTAAAATGAGTTCCCTCCACACTTTGATCAGAAGAAATCACAATATGGAAGTTTCCAACCTTTATAGAGAGTGAATCACTCCCCCATGGAGTTGATAACTTTCCAAAGTGTGGTAATCTGATTTTTTTAAGCAAACTTTTGTTTAAAATCCAACCTAATTTTTTTCCAAGATCAATTATTCTCTCTATTTCTGACATAATACTCTTTTTTTTATTTATAGTCTTACATTATAGTCTTACATTCACACCTTTTTTTTTGAGGAAATTTTTAAGGTGAGAAATATTTATTTTACCGAAGTGAAAAACAGAAGCGGCAAGACAAGCAGAAGCCCCTGCTTTTACGGCTTCAAAAAAATGTTCCTCCTCCCCTGCTCCACCAGATGCTATTACTGGAACAGGAACAATTTCTGAAATTCTTTGTATGAGTTCCACATCATATCCACTTTGAGTTCCATCTTTATCTATTGATGTAAGAAGAATTTCACCTGCTCCCAAATCCACAGATTTTTTAGCCCAATCCAACGCATCAAGCCCAGTATCTTTCTTACCAGAATATATAAAGACTTTGAAGACATTATCTACTCTTTTTGCATCTATTGCAACAACTACGCACTGACTACCAAAAATTTCCGCACATTCTTTTATAAGCTTTGGATTTTCAACTGCTCCGGTATTTATCGAAACTTTATCCGCCCCCGCAAGTAGATACTCCCTCATATCTTTCCAAGTTCTAACTCCTCCCCCAACTGTTAGAGGAACAAAGACATTTTCAGCTATTTTAGATATCATTTGTAAAGAAGCTCTTCTCCCTTCTTCGCTAGCTGATATATCTAAAATACAAATCTCATCCGCACCCTCTTGACTATATATTTTTGCCGTCTCAAGCGGATCACCCGCATCTTTCAAATTTATAAAATTGATCCCCTTTACTACTCTCCCATCTTTTATATCAAGACACGGAATAATCCTTATTGCAGTTAATGTTCTATACGTATAGCAAGGACCAAATTTTGTTTCTATCGCCATGAAGATTTTTATTTTAATAGCAGAAAAAATCAGATATAAATCAACCTAAAAATCATGCCGATTTGCAATAAAGTTCGCAAAAATAACTGTATCTCTGCCACTTAAAATGTTCGGACCAATATCAAAACTCAAAATCAAACCATTAACATCAAATATTATATTTTTTCCGTCATTTATAGTATATTTCCATCATATTTCAAAAGAAAAAGAAAAGAACACCTTACAAAAAAAACAAAAAAAACAAAAAAAAATACGACATAATACAATATTATGTTGTCCGATAGTTTTTATGGTTCTTTTCAGTTCATTCCTTGGAAAACATCGGGAAGGCAACACAATCAAAATCGTAGAATAACCGATTGAAAGAAGCCAAATTACAAATAGGTAAAAAAACAAGTAGATAAAAAAGAACAATGAATGACAGTAAAGATTTTTTCGAATATGTCTTTTATTTTAACTGACAATTTACAAATCTTTACAAAATTTAACTCTAAAAAATAAGATAGATTTTCCATAAATTTATTAAATGGAAAAATAAATTTATTAAATGGAAAAAATGAAGTTTATGTATGAAATATTTCTAAAAAAAATAACATTAATAATAATAATAATAATAGTCATATTTATTACAACCACAGGCTGTAAGCTTAGCGGAAACCCTGATATAATAAAAGCTACTGCGATAAATGATGGTAGAGATTTAGAGATAGTATGGAAAAAAGTTGAAAATGCAGATAGTTATGATTTGTACTGTGATCAAGTAGCAGTAGGAAGTACAAAACGAAATTCATATACTATACCTGGTCCCTGGTATTACTGTGACTTTTTCGGTTGTAGGAAAGGTGGATACACATGCAACAAAATTGAGGTCATAGCACATCCTTTTTTAGGAGGGGATATTCGCAAATCATCATTAAATATAAGTCCAAAATCTTTCCGAATATTAGATCTTGCCTCTCACGATATTTCTGACAATTCTTGGATTAAGATNGATTTTTCAACCAGTGAAATAAAAGTAGTTTCAGAAAATGAAGTTGATCCGAGTATCCCAAACACTGGCTGGATCATCTTTTTTAACAATTCTGG
>AWOA01000031.1 GCA_000494225.1 Candidatus Calescibacterium nevadense OTU 1 | reverse complement strand
TATTTATTTTTCTCCAAGTTCATCCATTATTATATCTTTGAAAACAAATGCACTTTCTCTTAAAGTTCTTTTCCTTTCCTGCGATGAAAAATCTACCTCTATCAAGCCGAATTTTTTACCGTATCCTGAATTCCATTCAAGGTTATCTATAAGCGACCAATAAAAATATCCCAAAACTGGTATGCCTTCATCAACTGCTTTCTTTACAAATTTCACATGCTCTCTTATAAAATCTGTTCTTTTCAAATCTTTTGCGTCAGCAATCCCATTTTCAGAAATTATTATTGGTAACTCTAACCCTCTATATCTTTCCCAAACAACCTTTATAACCTCATATATACCTGGGGGATAAATTTCCCAATCCATATCACTCATACCATACGGGCATTCATCTGATGGCTCATAACTTGGACAAGCAGGGAATTTAGGTAAAAACACAATACTTTTCTCAGGAACAATAGGCAAATATTTTATTTTGATCCTATTGTAGTAGTTTATTCCCACAACATCAGCTCTTGATTTCAGTGAATCGTAAAATTTTTCAGATTTGCCATCAAGAGACCTCAGAACTCCTTTTAAAATGGCATCAAGAAACCAAAAGACTTGAACAAACCAAGCTTTCTCAGTAGCTTCAATATCTTCCTCACTTTGGGAATCTGGCTCAAAAAAAGATATGTTGTAAATCAGAGAAATAAGGCTTTTTTGTCCGTCTCCATCTGCATCGTAGATNTCGTATTCTTTTATTGCGTCATATGACCTTGCAAATGCAAAAACCAAATTTTTCGTCGCAAGCTCAAAGGAGAAAACATCAAAAGCAGAAGGAGGAAAAGCACCAGAACCAGCGAAAACTCCTACATCTCCGACAAGATATCCAGCCGTTGAAACAACTATGGGCTCATTTATAGGTCCCCAAAGATCAACTATATCTCCAAATTTATGAGCTAAAAAAGCTGAATATTTTGCGAACTCTATTATTGTTTCCTTTGATAACCAGCCAGCAGGCTTTCCGAAACATATAGAGCCAGATTTTCCCGATTTAAACCAATCTCTACACGAAATCGGATCGTGTATCCATATTGGTAAAGTAAAGTGATTTAAAGTCAGGAAAATTTTCAATCCAAGTTTTTTTACGTATTCAAGAATTTCTCTGTATTTTTTCATATTTTCTTGATTTGCTCTTTTTTCAAGTTCAGAAATAGAAGAATGAGAAATTCTTATTTTCTTCGGGAATCCATCTTCTGTGAATTCAATATCAGCTAGAATATCTGTTGTAGATTCTGGGAAAACACGAGACCACTCTATGCTATATCTGAAATAATTTGTGCCAATTTGTTTCGCAAGTTCAAGGTCCTGTTTATAATTTTTCCAGAAAGCAGGTCCATCTTCTGGTTTGTCTTCTCCGACTCTTTTTGAAATTTGGTTTTCTTCGTCATGCATCCAAACCCACCAATCTGATCTTTTATCTGATGGGACACCAGGTCCCATATCAGCTTGGAAACCCGATATAGCAGTTCCCCAAATTATAACCTTTTTTTCTAATTTTTTAGTTTCCTGGCTACCTTTACAGGAAATAAGAAGAATGTGAAAAGATAAAATAGTCGCAAGAACAGTAAATGAAACTTTACCAGATAGAAACTTTGATTTAAACTCTAAATAAAGCTTCATTATAGAGATTTAATTTTTTATTATAGAAATTTTTATTAATATAGAAAAATAAATAGATTATTATTTTATCAGACAAAATCTTTATCAGTAAAAACAATATTTAAGGAGGGTAATCCCTAATATAACAATAAGAGAAATATAAAAAAAAAATGACCTTTTTGACGAAAGAAACTTTCTGTATGAAGGATAAAATCACATTTAAATTTTCAATCGCAATTTTAAGGCGGGTATTTTTAAATGCTCTCTTTTCTCTAATTTTCTTTTCTATTTCGGCAAGAGCTCAGGAAATAGAAGGTTATATGTTCCTATACGGCGAGGTAGGAGCGGATTATATATCAGATGTTGAAATACCAAGTCTCGGGAAAAGAGGTAGTAACATAGCTTTCAGTCTTGGGACATTCGACATTATTGCAAAGATAGCTTATGGCAAAGCTGAGGGTCTCGTAGAAATCCCTATAACTCCACTTAATACTTTATATATTGAAGCTCCTATTTGGTCCAGTATTTGGTTTGAAAGATTTTATTTTGGATATAATTTTAGTGAGCTATTTTCTTTGAAGATCGGAGGGACTTACGGAGCTATGGGGTATCTTACGAGAAATTGGCACAGAGCATACTATCTTATGCCTATTGTGAGAAGGCCCATAATAACGAACGCAGAGGATGAAGGGGGAGTTCTTCCTCTATATGCTACCGGGGTAGAGGCAAGCGGGGAAACTTCAATAGGGGAATTTCGTCCGGGATATATCTTCCAGGTTATAAACGGAAACTATCATTTTGGGTCAAATGACTTTCTTGATTACGATAAAGAGAGAACTTTTTTAGGCAAAATTTACATAAGAAGGTATTTAGAGGAGATAGGTATCTCTCTGGGCTATGACCCTTTCAGAATCCCTACTGACGAAGGTGAGAGTATATATGTGCAGAATCTCATAGCCGGACTTAACTTATCGTATGTAAAATTAGATGGACTTATTGGACTTGCAGAGGTATTTATCATAAGAGATCTTCAATCGAAAACTCANGGAGGTGGAGGATTTTTAATTCTATCCTACCCTATTTTCTACNCAGATGAGATTGAATTTAGACCTTTCTTGCAATTCGGTTTTATGGATTGGCAAGAAGGTAATCCTTTCTTTGAAAAGCTAAACGAAGGAGCTGAAGAGGTAAGATTAAATTATGTTAGTGTAGGACCTGGAACTGTCAAGCATTTTGAGTACGCAGGTGGTATAAGGCTTGGCATTTCGCCTAATTTTGCTGTAAAACTCGGAATCAATTACTATGACATAAGAGACGAAAAAGACTTATATTATATAAGTGTAAGAGCAGGTTGGGGAATACCAGTTTTTGGGAGATAAATTTTATATAAAACATAAGAGGGGGAAAAAATATGGAGAAGATAAAAAAAACATATATATCTGAAATGAGAAAAGGAATTAGAAAATTATTCTTTACTTTTTCATTATTAGCATTTGGAATGCTTGTATATTCATTAGCATGTTATTTTTCAGCCTATGCACAGGAATTTGCGGTAGTTGCTCATCCTTCTGCTCCTGATATCCCCATAGAAGAACTGAAAAAAATCTATCTTGGTGACAAAAAAAATCTGCCAGACGGAACCAAAGTCACTCCAACACTAATAAAAGGGACTCCTGAAGAATTCTTTCAGAAAGTCNTAGGTATGGGAAAAAAACAGTTTTTTCAATACTGGATGATAAGAATTGTCGGGGGTGGAAGTATCCCTCCAAAGGATGTAGAATCGGAAGAGCAAGCTATAAATCTAATAAGAGAAAATAAAGGAGCNATAGGCATAGTCTCTGTGGATAGAGCAAAGAAAGAAGGATTGAAAATNCTTATCGTAATAAAGTAACTCCTATTTATATAAGGCGACTGCTTTTTTATTCCCTTAGACATACACAAGAATGCTCAGCAGTTAAAGTTTTAATTTATTTTTCTTGTAGGAAACTCCNTGCCCTTTGTTCTTCATTTTGATGCTATCTATTTGTATAATGTCTGCCAAATTTATGGTATCAACCCCCTTCAAGAATTTTAATATAGGTGAAATCTTCGCAATTATATAAAAACATAAGAAATGACACAGGAACTAACAAAAAAATTACTTTTGGAAAAAACTGATTTTTTCATAAATTAGCTTTTTTACAATTACAATCAAAATTATGTCAGGAGAAATAAAAGAAAAAAATACAATAGAACAAGAAGACCAAGGGGAAAGACAGGAAGAGAAAAAAAACGAAAAAGAAGAGGAGAAAACTGAAAAAATAGAAATGACAACTCTGAGGTCCCTCAAAGCAGATGAGGGAGAAATAGAAAAATATATTTCAGAAGAGATAAAGGAGGCAGAAAGCAAGGGACAAAATTATCTTGTAAGAAACGAAAGACTAAAAAGAATAAAGATTTATGAATTTACCGTGGTAATAAGACCAGATCTGGGGCAACAAAAGGAGCGAGAAGTTATAGAAGAAATAAAAGATTTCATATCAAGAAAAGTTGGCTTAATAATTGATGAGAAAAACTGGGGAGAAAAAGANTTAGCTTACAGGATAAAAAGATACGACAGGGGCAAATATTTTTACTTTGAGTATAAATCAATAGGGGAAGGAGAACAAGAACTGAGAAAATTTCTTGAAACACACGATGATGTTCTAAGATACCTCATANTCAAGAAAGAAAAGATAGAAACAAAAGGNCATTTGTGGAGACAAAAAATGAAAGAAACACTATCATAACTATTTGATGGGAATTTTCAGGTCAATCATAAATGATGNATTAGGTATTTTCGCTTTTTCTGGTATTGTTTTGAGAGAAATAGTAAAACCACCGTTCAGATTCTCTCTTTTATACAAAGAAATAGAATTTTGCGGAATGAAATCAATACCCATTATTTTCATAACCGCAACATTTCTCGGTATGGTTTTCACTTTACACTCAATAAGAGCTTTTTCACTTGCAAGAATGGANTCCTTGGTGGGACCATCTGTTGTCTTATCTTTTGCTAGGGAACTCGCGAGTGGATTCAGCGCGCTTATAATAACAGGAAGAGTCGGCTCAGCNTACTGCTCAAAAATAGGCACAATGAAAATTACAGAACAAATAGACGCTCTCTCTGTTATGGGTATATCTCCAACCCANTATGTCGCAGTGCCCAAAATTTTAGCTCTATCTATAAGTATGCCGATAATATACTTTTTGTTTATAGTTTTTGGAATTTTTGGTGGGATAATATCAGCAATATCGTATAACATAGACCCAGAACTTTTCTTAAAAGATGTTCATAACTGGGTTGATGTTGAAGACATAATTTTAGGTACAACGAAATCTTTTTCATTTGGACTCACAATAGGGATAGTATCGTGTTATTTTGGTTTTTCTGCAAAAGGTAGCGCAGAAGCAGTGGGAGAAAGAACAACAGAATCAATAGTNTACACCATGGTAGCAATATTTATCCTCAACTACATAATATCTTACCTTTTCTACACAATAAGATGATTTATTTCAAATCCCTATCTACGAATTCATCTTCNGTTGTGTAATTGGGAGAACCATATCTTTACCGAATACCCATNATNTCTTCACGAGAAACATAAGACAATGAATCAATTCGCAAGTTAGTGAATTAATCCACAAGTTAGAAAATTTTCATCTAAAACTTTCCTCACAGCCTCTTTGATTATCTCTTTTTTTAACTGCCGTGTCAAGAAAATCTGTTTCAAATTTCGTCAATTTAGAATTAAACTACATCTTTCACTTTACTATATCTTTGTTGTCTATTAAGAAAAATTGTCAAATCTTAAAGCAATGAAAAAAAAGATTAAAATGTATTGATACAGCATTTAACCTTGATATATATTCCATAAGTTCTCATTTATTACATCTTCATTTATAGCAAATCTACAAACTGGAAGTGTTCAAGTATTGTTATAGGTAAAAGCTTCTCATAATTAGGTATTTCCTAT
Organism: Candidatus Calescibacterium nevadense OTU 1; assembly: GCA_000494225.1. Taxonomy (GTDB): domain Bacteria; phylum Calescibacteriota; class Calescibacteriia; order Calescibacteriales; family Calescibacteriaceae; genus Calescibacterium; species Calescibacterium nevadense. The sequence continues at coordinate 41,137 of AWOA01000031.1, read as the reverse complement.
ATTGGGTATTTCCTATATATTAGCATAGATAAGCTGAATTCCTATGTTTCTTGTCCAAATAGATTGAATATGTCTTATTTAAACTAAAATAACGATTTAAAAATTTTGAAGGNGCTTGAAGAAAAATCTCAGAGTTTCTCCAAATCTTCAAGGGCGTATTCCGAAAGNTTNTGAAACTCATCAATTTCTATATCATAAATTTCAGTTTTCCCTACATCTACTAAAACTGGAAATTTCAATTTATTTCCTCTTGTTTTTTTATCAAGCTTCATAGATGAGAAAAATTTTTGACGATCTATATTTTTTTTGAAATTTGACCAATCAACACCAGAGAAAAATTCATTGAAAATTTGTTTTGCTGCATCATAAACCTTTGAATTTCCCGAAATAGCAAATGAAATTTTACTTTCAGCTACCAAACCTAATGCAACAGCAAGTCCATGAGGTATAGAAAAACCTAAACTTGATTCTATCGCATGTCCAATAGTATGTCCAGTATTTAGGATCATCCTCAAACCTGATTCCTCCTTTTCATCTTCTGACACAATTTTTGCTTTCAGAGAAGAACTCAAAGAAACAATATTTTTGAGATGCTCGGGATCCCTTTTCAAAATATTTTGCTTGTTTTTGAGTAAGAATTCGTAAAGTTCGTAAGACAAAGATAAAGCATATTTTATAACTTCTCCCATGCCAGACAGAAATTCCAAATCAGGTAAAGTTTCAACAAATTTTATATCTGATATAACAGCTGATGGTTGATAAATTACCCCTATTATGTTTTTTGCTTTCAGAGTATTCACGCCTGTTTTTCCACCTATTGAAGAGTCAACTTGTGAAAGTAAGGTAGTAGGTATGTTTATATAGCCTATACCTCTTAACCAGCAAGCAGCAATAAATCCTCCAAGATCTCCAATAACTCCACCGCCAAGCAAAGAGAGAAAATCACTTTTTTTAATATCTAAATCTGAAAAATAGTTCCACGTGTAAATAGCATAAAAAACATCTTTTGTACTTTCTCCCTCTGGGAGATTCAACTCAAAAGTTTCAAATCCTAATTTTGAGAGAAAATCTAATATTGCTTCTCCTGTTCTCCTTTCATCAGAGTACATCAGATCTTTTATTGAATTAAAAGACAATATAACAGTTTTTCTTGCTTGGGGGGAAAATTCTTTTTAGCTTTGCTGAAAGATAATTTAAAACATCTAAACTATCAAAAATTTTGTATCCTACAATAATATCGTACGACCTTTCAGCAAGATTAACCCTCNCAAAATCAACCAAAGATGTAAGTTTGAGAAAATTCAATATTTCTTCTGCTACTTCATAAGGATTTTTTTCTGTTGTGTCTACGTAAAAATCGTTTATCTTATACCATTTTTCTCTTTGAGATATAAGTTGTTTCAGTTTTTCTTCGGGCGAAGATCCTTTGAGAAGAGGTCTCTCTTCAAGATTTCCTTTTATTCTCTCAGAAAGTTTTTCAGGCTTACCCAAGAGATTTATTACTAAACCATTATTTCTTATTGTATGAAGATTTTGAGGATTTACTATTGCTCCACCTCCGAGAGAAACCACAAAATTACCCTCCTTCTGAACAACCTCCCTGATTACTTTTGTTTCCAAAAACCTAAAATACTCTTCACCATCTTGCAAAAATATATCTTTTATTTCTTTCCCAGTGATTTGCTTTATGATTTCATCTGTATCTAAAAATTCATAGCCAAGTTTTTGAGCTAAAATTTTGCCAACAGTAGTTTTGCCGGAACCAGATGGACCTGTTATAAAAATAAACCTTTTCATTATACTAACCAAAGAAGATAATTTTTGCTATAAATATGAGTGTTAAAACCAAGATTATTGGGTTAAGCTCATTCCATCTTCCTGATACGAGTTTTAAAAACGTCCAACTTATGAAACCGAACATAATACCATCAGATATACTCAGAGTAAAAGCCATGGTTATTAAAGTTATGAAAGAAGGTAAAGCGGATGTAATATCATTCCAATTCACTTTCAAAGAAGAGAGCATAAAAAATCCAACAAATATCATAGGTACTGCAACCTGCGGATAAAAAATTTTACCTTGATACTCTATTCCACCGGCAACTGATTTTACCACAGGATAGATAAAGAGAGAAAGGATAAAAAGAATTGCAACCACAAAGGCAGTAATTTTTGTTTTTCCTCCGGCTTGAATACCAACAGCCGATTCAACATAAGTTGTAAGAGTTGTTGTCCCCAATAGCGTTCCGATACAAGCTCCAAGAGAATCAACTATAAAGCATCTTTTTACTGTTTTGTTATCTGGTTCTATTCCGCTTACTTGAAATAGTCCAACCAAAGTTCCAGCTGTATCAAAAACATCAAGGAATAAAAGTATAAGCAAGGCTTTCACGAGAATTTCAAAGTTAGGTAAAAAAGGTGAAAAATAAGGGAACTCACCAGGCAAATGTGGCATATCAAAAAATTTTTCGAATGATACGAAACCTTTAAAATGCAGAAAAATTGTAGAAGCAACAACTCCTACAATGACCGCCCACCTTATTCCAACGGCATATAAAGTGGCCGAGACGGCAAGTCCCAAAACAGTAGCCAGAAAAGGAACACTTGATACATCACCAAGTTGAGTTAGTGTTGCAGGATTTGCCCGAATAATTCCTCCCCACTGCAATCCCACAAAAGTAATAAGCAAACCAATTCCAGCAGATATAGCGCTTTTCAACTCCTGCGGTATAGACCTCAAAATCAGAGGCAAAATTCCGGAAAGAGAGATGATTAGCGATATTATAGCGGAAATAAAATTTATAAATAGAGCTTGTTTTATAGATAGTCCGAGCGATCCGGCGACAAAAAGAGCGACAAAAACATTATGTCCCATAGCAGGAGCAACAGCAAAAGGAGTATTTGCAAAAAGTCCCATAAGGAAAGTAGCTATTGCAGAACTTAAAGCAGTAGCAAAAAAGACATTATAAGGGTCAGCTCCTGCNCCTTGAAGTACTAACGGCTGAACAAAAAGTATATAAGCCATAGCTGAAAAAGTTGAAAAACCTGCCAGCAATTCTCTTATAAGCATCATCAACTATCTTATACCCCCCACTATACCCTGCCTCAAAAATTCTTTTTTAAATTTTTCATTCCTAAGACCTCACCGACTGTTTTTATCCCAGCAGAAAGATAATTTTTAACATAATCTTGGATTTTTTCTTTAATGTTCTGGATTTTTGAAACATCATATCCTGCCTCTTCAAGTTTTCTTACATTTGCCTGCGTGAAATTCTGATACTGTTTCTTTATAGATTCTGGCATGTCAAAGTATTCTATTTTCGGCTCAAGACCAAGCGCAGAGAATGTAAATTCTACCACGGAATTAAAAGAATGAGCCTTTCCAGTTCCTACATTAAAAATTCCTGTTTTACCCTTATCAAAAAGATAAAAAACAATATCAACAACATCAAAAACATAAATAAAATCTCTCTTTTGTTCTCCGTCTGGAATTTCTGGGACATACGACTTGAATAATCTTACTTTCCCATAATTTAATATCTGCTCATAAGCTTTCGCTACGAAACTTCTCATCTCACCCTTATGATATTCGTTTGGACCGAAAACATTAAAAAATTTTAGACCGAGAGCATAATTGAAATAATTATTTCTCCAAAGCCATAGATCAAAAAGATGCTTTGAGAAAGCATAAGGATTAAGAGGAATAAGTTCTGGTAGCATATCTTCATCGTCATCAAATCCTTTTTCACCGAGACCGTATGTTGCGGCAGAAGAGGCATAAACGAACCTTATATTTCTTGAAAGAGCAAAGAGGAAAAGTTTTTTTGAGAACTCATAGTTTTCTTTGAGGACNAGGCCAAAATTTTTCTCCGTTGTTGATGTTTTAGCACCAAAATGAAAAATCACATCTACCTTAATTGATTGAGCAATATCGAAGAAATTGTTTTTATCTACAACATCATAAAATTCAAGTCCGACCAAGTTCNTCCATTTTGAATGGGAATTTGTATCTAAAAAAGAATCAACAATGAGTATTCTATCTTCACCTTCTTTGTTTAGTTTCCAGACGAAAACACTTCCTATGAATCCTGCTCCGCCCGTGACCACAACCATTTTTTCTTTCCCTCCTCTTCTTTGAAAAAAACCAATTTAAATTTTCCATTTATTTTTTCTCCTTTAAGCTCAAATATTACCCTGTTATCTTTTACACTTAACCATTTTACCTTTCCTTTATCGTATATTTTCACATCTCCTGCACCATACATTCCCTCTGGAATTTTTCCCTGAAAATTATTATATTCAACGGGATGAGGTTCAGTTTCTATTGCGAGAAGCTTCTCACCTTTCCCAGGATCTTTTGCTTTTGGAACAGCAAAACTCCACATAACAGTTTCTCCGTCTTTAACCTTTATACCTAACAACTCGTAAGATTTTTTATCCATTCTTTCAAAGTCATCAGGTGTAGAGGGGACTTCCAGCCTTAAATCCCAATGAAGCCTTTTTGCTTTATGATGATGTATTACAAATTCTCCCTCTGTCATCTCGCGTGGCAATTTCACATAAGAATATTTTTTGTAATGCTCTTTGTGTTTGTGATTTATCAACTTAAAATGAAATTAGATATCAGCTTATAGTCTCACTGAATATNCTTAGGTAAATGTTTTAAAAATGATAGATATTTTATCTATTTTTTTATGAGCCCCCACAAGATTAACAAAGTTCAGNATAGGAGCTAAAGAGTTTCAAGAATCCTATCTGATACAAAGGAAGAAATAGACATAACAGAAACTTGCGGTGGAACTCCACAAGATGATGGGAAAGCACTCGCGTCAGCGACCCAAAGATTCTCAAATCCCTTCAATCTCCCTTCTTCATCTAAATATTTAACCCAACTTAAAGTTGCTTGGGGATGAACAGATATAAAAGGAATATCATAAGGTGAGATGTTCTCAACAAATCTTTTGACCTCAGACAAACCTTTCGCTCTCTTTATAGAGAAAATATGTGGTAATATAACCTCTTTTGCTCCTGCTTCAAATAGAATCTCGGAGCTTTTCAAAATTGCATTTTTTACATCATCAAATGTCCTTTTAGAAAAAGAGTATTTGAAACTAATAGGACCTTCCCCAATTACTTTGCCCGAGCTTTCATCATGAACTATAAAAGAAACACAGGCAATATTTTTATATTTTTTCATAATATCAGAATGTTCTGAACCAAATCCGCCTACTGCAAGAGAAAAGGTANCTGGATGCATAAAGTAAGGTAAAAGAATAAACCCTCCGTCTTCTTTGAGAAATTCATCTGAGATCAAGGTTATAGGAATTCCGAGCCAACCGGATATATCTGAATCAAAAACTCCGAGAACGTAAGATGAAGGATGTAAGCATAAGCCCTCCGGTTCTATACCAAATGAATTTTTGACCATAAGAGGTGAAGATAAAGCACCTGCTGAGAGAATAAATTTTTTTGCTTTTACTTTGAAAATCTCTCCCTTGTGTTTTACAAAAACCGCCTTTACCTTTTTGCCGTCCGAATCAAGGTAAATGACTTTTGATTCCGGAAAAATTACGGCTCCATTTTTTGTAGCTTTTGGTAAAATATTCAAAAGAGCAGAAAATTTTCTGTTCCAGTAGCAACCGAGTTCACAAAAACCAACTTTAAGACAATCTCTTCTACCATGATATGGAAGGAAAAAGGAAATCCCAAGTTTTTTCATTCCCTCCGCACAAACCCGGGCATTTTGATTTAAATCTTTTTCTTCAATTTTTGTAGCTTCACATATAGAAAATATACGTTCTGAAAAAACCGGAAAATCTTTAATTGGGAAACCTCTCTCAAACCAATACTGCAAAATTTTTTCAGGAAGCCGAACAAACAAAGCGGTGTTATGAACTGTTGACCCTCCAACACAATTTCCCGAAAGAGATATTATAGACAAATCTTTATCTATTCCTATTCTGTAAAGCTTTGGTATCATTTCATCTTCTTTTTCGGTGAACTCATAAGGTTTTATAAGCTTTCCCCTTTCAATTATACATACTGATGACTTTTGAGAGAGCAAAAGAGCAGNAATACTTCCACCNGCCCCAGAACCTATAATACACACATCAAAAGAAAAAGAAAAGGNNCCATCTTTTTTAAAATAACTCGGTTNTATTTTNGGATCTTGATATCTTGGGAACTTTGCCTTACCTACAAAAGGACCTGAGTAACCTATTTTCCCAAAAACTTTTTCGTCAGAATAGAAAGAAAAAAACANAGGGATTTTCAATGAAAAGAAGAAAATTTTTCTTAACTTTTTTGGCAAACGGAAACCAAAATCGAAAATTGCTCTTGGCAATCCAGAAGCAAAATAAAGAAAATTCTCCAAAGGTATAGAATTCAAAATTCTATATTCATACTCATTAGCTAATTTTTTCCTTATATTTTTTATTGACATCAATAAATTTTTCGCTTCATCATCGCTTATCTTTTCACCCAAAATAAAGCTGAGAAAATCAGAAAAATTTGAAGACTTGGAAGATTTACGATTGATGAGAGATTCTCCTTTTTCACCGGGAACCTCATGCTCCTTTCTCTCCAAGATTGCAAGCGGATAAAGAGTTAAGGACAAAGATAGAAAAAATATTTTTCTTTTTTTTAAGTCGATAGTATCAGATGTAGGAGTTTCTGTGTAAAACTTTTCTTGCTCTTTTTTCAAAGGGAAAAACACAATTCAAAATTAAAAAACGAAAAAAAACTACGAAAAAAAACTGAAAAATGAACAAATTACTATTCAAAAAATATTTTTTGGTTAAACAAATTTCGGAAAATTTTTTTATTTTGGACTAAATTTTCAGTAGAAAAAAATAAAAAAGGAATTTTAATAAGAAACAATAGTTTTTTTGAGAAATGATAACTTTTTTAATGGAGTTGATAGTTTCGAAAAGAAATTTTTAATTTAGATGAATTTATATTTTAAGCGGAGACGAAATTTTTGAGCTATGGTTTTTGAGAGCGAAAAAAAAGAAAAAAGGAGAAGAAAAAAGTCAAAATTGAAATTAAGAGTAGAAATTGAAAATAAAATCTATATATTGGAGGTATCTGGATGGAAAAGATATCTTCTAATCGTTCCAGTAATATTTATGTTCATCTCAACATTTAACTGGTTAATATCTATTCCAAAGCTGAAAGAGTTAAAAGAGTTACAAAACATGATAAAAAATGGCTCCGATGGAGAAAATATTATCTTAAAAGTAGAAGAAATAATGAACAAANTAGAAGAACTTGAATNATCAAAAGATAGAATCCTTGCAACACTCGGCGAAAGTAAAGATAAACTTGCATCTTATGATAATCTAATATTCTACAACTCCTCAAATGAAAGGAACGGTGGCCTTACGAAAAATGGTGATAACGAAAATAAAAATACTGGTAGCAAAGATGTTGGAGAAAATAAAATATTCTTGTCAAATTTAGCAATAGCAGGAATAGATCCAGAATATAACAGCAGAAATATTGTTTCTGCAAAACATACCATTTTAAATAAGCTTGAAAAAATAACAGAAGACATAAGCAGCATACATGAGAAACTAAAAGAAAGGAATAAAACCTTTGAATATTTCCCCACTCTCTTGCCTGTAAAGGGATACATAACAAGCAGATTTGGTACGAGATTGCATCCAATAGAGGGGGAAGAGAAATTCCACACAGGAGTAGATATAGCAGCTCCTTATGGCTCGCCAGTTTACGCAACAGCAAGTGGCAAAGTAATAAGAGCAAGGAAAACTAATTCAGGTAAAGGCAACTATGTAATGATAAAACACATCAATAACTTAATCACAGTTTACCTTCATCTTTCAAGAATAAGCGTTAAGGAGGGACAATTTGTAAAAAAGGGAGAAATTATAGGTTATATAGGTGCATCGGGTCTTGCAACAGGTCCCCATCTACATTATGAAGTTCTATTTAATGGCAAACCTATTGATCCGTTAATATTCATGTTAGAAGATTAATTTACACATACACCTTTATAACCTCTTTATGTTCTATATAATCTTTCAATCTATTATTTACACTATTAATCTATTATTATTTACACTATTATTTACAAGACACAACTTCCCTTAAAATCCTATGATATACTGAAAGGTGGGATAAAACTTGAAAAGGTTGAATAAAATTTGAACAAGATTTCAAATTTTTTTGCGATAAAAGACATAAGAAAAAAATATAATAAGTTCAAAATATGGCATATATAAAATATACTTGTGGATACATTCCATTTTTCAGACTAAGTTCTGATGAGATAAAGACACAGGTAGGGGTTCGCGGGCCGAATGAAAAGGCATTTACTTGCTACGACGAGGACCCTCTAACCTTAGCTTTTGAATCAGCAAAGACGATAGTCGAAAAGTTCAATCTAACCAGAAATAATGAAAGAGTTGCTCTGCTTTTCGTTTCTTCATCTTACGAGTGGAGAGAAAAAAATCCAGCAACTACTCTCTCGGTATCATTAGATCTTAACGAGTCAACCAAAACATTCTTTATATCCGGAGGGTCCGAGGCTGTAATATCTGGTATGGAACTTGCGTCATACCTTGTTGATACAGAAAAAGTAGATTATGCAATATTGGCAATAGGAGAAAGAAGAAGGGGCGAAAATTGGACAATAGATATGGGACTAAGCGATGGAAGTGGCTCGATACTCATAACAAAAGAAAATGATTCCGCTCTTTTCAAAATAGAAGACTTCTTTCATATAACAGAAGAAACTTATGATATATCCTCAGAGAACGGGAAAATATCGTGTCCAGATGAAAGATATGTGGCACAGGAACAATACTCGTATCTTTTGAAAAAAATATTGACAAAAGTCAAAGCAGACAGAATATTTTTTTCCGCACCAACTTATGGAATAGCAACAAACATTCTGAAATCCTTAAAAACAAAAGACGATGTAATAAGCTCGTTTGGGAGTTTAGGGAACGCCCAAATACCAGTAAATCTTACCTATGCGACAAACAGCATTAAAGAAAATGAAAAAATACTTCTTGTCGGATTTGGGAACGGAATAAAAGCAGTTCTCCTAAATAGATTAAAAGCCAAAACAGACGAAAACATATTAAAAGTATTTGAAAGAAGAAAAAGAATGAAGTTCGGAAATTATGTAAAAATAAAAGATATTATAGGCTTTCCAGAAGATGAATCCTCTATATCTATGCTATGGAGAGAAAGAGAACAAAACCTCCGGCTATATGGATTGAGATGCGAAGATTGTGGAAATTCTATTTTTCCGATGCAAAACTATTGCATAGTGTGCGGGGGTAAAAATCTAAAAAAAGAAAAAATGCCACGAGAAGGTCAAATATTCACTCTAACGGAAGACTACCTCACCACGTACTCCGATATATTCGCTCCGGTCCCTATGCTCGTCGTTCAACTTACAAATGGTGCAAGAATATATGTTCAAGGAATTGAATTAGAGGATGGCGATAGATTCAAAATAGGTGATAAAGTAGAACTAACTCTGAGAATTCTTAACTCATACAATGGTTTTCTCAACTACTTTTATAAAGCAAGAAAAAAAATTGACTAAACTAAAATCACAAATAGAAAAATTTTACACCAAAAAAGTCTTAAAACCTTTGTTAATCTCCAAACAAATTATTAATTAAACAAATTATTAATTTTTACTTATATGGATAGAAATTGGGAAACTTATAAGAACATAATGGAACTTTTCAGAGAAACATCAGAAAAACTCAATAACAGAACCGCACTAAGGTACAAAGAAAAAGGTATATGGCATGAAATAACATGGAGTAAATATAAAGAACTCGTTTATAAAGTAGCAAAATCACTCGTTGCACTTGGACTAAAAAGAGGAGAAAGAGTAGCTTTAATCGGAAATAATAGATGGGAATGGGTTGTAACAGATCTTGGAATAATTCATGCAGGTGGGGTATCGGTTGGATTGTATCCGACTTTATCTCCTGAGCAGATAGAATATGCAATAAATCATTCAGAAGCAAAAATAATTTTTCTTGAAGGAGAAGAACAAGTTGATAAAGTCCTTGAGATTGAAAACAGGACAAAGCTTGAAAAATTTATAGTGTGGGATAAAAAAGGATTATGGGGTTTCAAACATAATAAACTCATATTCTTTGACGAATTTTTGGATTTAGGGAAGGAAATAGAAGACAAAAGATTGAAAGAAATAGAAGATGAAACGGAACCTGATGATACAGCTTTCATAATCTATACTTCCGGGACCACAGGACCACCGAAAGGAGCAATGATAACACACAAAAATATTATTTTTATGACATACGTATTATCTCATGCAAACGAAGCCAATGAAGACGATGAAACTTTGTCTTATCTNCCACTAAATCACATAGCTGAAAGACTGCTATCTGTATATCTACCCATCGCTATCGGCTATAAAGTAAATTTTGTTGAGAGCTTTGAAACTTTGCTTGAAAATCTCCGAGAAGTTAGACCCACACACTTTTTCTCCGTTCCAAGAATATGGGAAAAAATAGCGTCTCAAATAGANGTACTTATGGATGATTCAACTCCATTGAAAAAGAGAGTTTGGAAGTTAGCAAAAGAATGGGGAAGAGAATACGCTGAAAGCCTCCAAAAAATAAAAGAAGAACTTATAAGAAAAGACGGAGAATTTGATAAACTGAAAGGAGAAGAAAGAAGGAAACTGGCTCACAAGAAAGTTCCCTTAAAAACAAAACTCAAATATCTTGTAGCATATAACTTGGTTTTAAGACATGTAAAAAGGATACTGGGTTTTGATAGAATAAAATTCGCACTCTGCGGTGCCGCTCCCTCAGCACCGGAGCTCTACTTATTTTTCAACTCCCTCGGAATACCCCTCGCAGAAGGCTATGGACAAACAGAATCATCTGGTGTTATAACCATTACAAAAATAGGTAAAGAAAGATTTGGCTACGTAGGAGAACCATTAGAAGGTATAGAAGTAAAAATAGCAGAAGACGGAGAAATCCTAACTCGCGGTCCCCATGTATTCAAAGGGTACTTTAAGGATCCAGAACTTACCGCTATGACAATAGTAAATGGTTGGCTTCACACAGGAGATATAGGTATAATGGATGAATTCGGATACCTGAAAATTTTGGACAGAAAGAAAGATATAATAATAACTGCTGGGGGTAAAAACATAACCCCATCTTATATTGAGAACAAATTAAAATTTTCCCCATATATTCAGGACGCCGTAGTTATAGGAGATGGTAGAAAATATCTTGTAGCCTTAATTCTCATAGATGAAGAAAATGTATCAAACTGGGCTCAAAAAATGAGGATCCCATTCACAACTTTTGAGGACCTTACAAAAAACCCACAGGTTTATAAACTCATAAAGGAAGAAGTTGAGAAGGTAAATAGGACCTTATCTCAGGTAGAAACAATAAAGAAATTCGCTCTTATACCAAGAAAACTCTATGAAGAGGAAGGGGATATAACCCCTACAAGGAAACTAAAAAGAAAAGTAATAGAGAAAAAATATAAAGATATTGTAGATAAGCTATATAGAGATTAGCCTCGCTTTTATTCTTTCGCTCTTTCTTGATTCGCACCCTTTATAAGAGAGAGAGCAAATTTTACCGTTTCATCAAGTTCCGGATGGTCTCTCCTTTTTACAATTTCCTCTGGTGAAAGTTCCGTCTGGGTTACTTGAACTTTTGGTTTAAAAACAATATCAGGCTCTATGCCTTTTTCTTCTATATTATTTCCGGCTGGCGTATAGTAGTGAGCAGTAGTAAGTCTCAAAGCTCCTCCGTCAGATAGGGGTATTATAGTTTGAACAGAAGCTTTACCAAAAGTTTTTGTCCCAACTATTAACCCTTTTTTATTATCTTTTATAGCACCTGCAACTATTTCAGAAGCAGAAGCAGAACCTTGATTTACAAGTACAATCAAAGAAACCCCATCTGGGAAATCAAATTTATCTTTTCCTGCTTTATAGCTTTGAGAAGATCTCCTACCTTTTGTTGAAACTATAATGCCTTCCGAAAGGAAAATATCACCTATTCTTAAAGCTTCTGATAAAAGCCCTCCCGGATTACTTCTCAAGTCAAAAATTACTCCTTTTATTTTACCTTCATAAAGACCCGATCTTTTGAGTGCATCTTCTAATTCCTTTGAACTTCCCTCCTGAAAACCAGATAATCTGACATAAAGAATATTTTCATCTATGATTTTGCTTCTTACACTCTTTACCTTTATTATGTCTCTTATGAGCTCTATATTTCGTGGTTCATCCCAACCTTCCCTTTCAACCGTTATAACAACACGAGTTCCCTTTGGTCCTCTTAGTTTCTTAACTGCATCGGATAGGGTCATATCTCTTGTTGATTCTCCATTTATCTTTATTATTCTGTCTCCTGGGAGTATTCCTGCACGCCATGCCGGTGTATCTTCAATAGGCGATATAACCAGAATATAATAATCCTTTTTTGTTATTTCTATCCCAAGACCACCGAATTGCCCTCTTGTTTCCGTCTCCATCTCTTTGAGCTCATCCGGAGACATATAAGCGGAGAAAGGATCGAGTGAATGCACCATCCACCTTATCGCTCTCATCAAAAGTTCCTCATCTGAAACTTCTTTCACATAATTATCTGAAACTTTTTTCATTACCTCAGTAAGAAGATTTACCCTATCATAAATTGATTCAGGGCGACTGTTTTGTTTTTCACCCTGTGCTCCATGCTTTATTACAAAAACTCCTCCGACAATAAGTAGAGCAAACAAAAGTGTTTTAAATAAATCCTTATTCATAATTTTATTACCTCCCTCTTCATTTAAAGTTTATAATTCTAAAGTAAAAAAACAAAATTCTTGAACTTTAAGAAAATTGAAATAAAAATAAAAATTTTGGAATGATATGTCAAAAACGAAAAGGGCTTTTATAGTTTTATTAGTATCACTCTCGGCAATTTTTTTATGTAAAAACGCTTTTTCAGAATCAGAAGAAATCAAATTACAATCCGAATCAAAAGAAATCAAACCTGCTCTCGCAGCCGAAATCATAAACGATAAAGGAAAAATTATAGGTAAAGCTGAATTCTTTGCTTTGCCACAAGGAGCCGTTCTTATGAAAATAAATGTTGAAAAACTAAAAGACGGAATACAGGCATTGCACATACACGAAAAGGGAGAATGCAAAACCCCCGATTTTATGACAGCAGGAGGACACTATAATCCAGAAAACAAAAAACACGGATTTTTCAATCCCGAAGGATACCACAAAGGAGATCTACCAAATATTCAAGTTATAAAAGGCAAAATAAATTTAGAGATACTTCTACCACACTTTACAATTGAAGAACTAAAAGGAAAATCTATAATGATTCATGAACATCAAGACGATTATCTTTCTGACCCGGCAGGACATGCAGGAAAAAGAATAGCTTGCGGAGAAATAAAAGAAATAAAGTAGTTTTTTATTTTATGTCTTTACCTTGCCACAATCAGCTAAAATAATTTCTATACAAAGTTCAAAAATTTTCGCTAAAACTTCCCTTTGAGCCAAACCTAAATTTTTCATTGCATTTTTATAACTACATTTCAAAATAAGGAAGAAAAAAAATCANATTCTCAAAACTACGAGAGATTTCTTTCTTCTGTTGCGAGGTTATACTACAAAAGAATTTTGAATATTTTACAATCTGCAAGCGTGAAAAATAACAAAAAGAAATTTCCAGAACTCTATTTTCCTTCATCACTATGTAAATTTGTGTGGTTGATAAAGTAGTGGAAATTTTTATAAAAAATCACCGAAAATTTTTCAAATTTGCAAATCAAGAGGATATAACCAAAAAAGATATTTTCGGGTAAATGTGTGGAACGAGAACGCAAAGATATCTTGGCAAAGGATAAAAATAAGAACCTAATTTTTAATCAAAGTCTGATCTATTCCATCCACAATTCCTATATTAGAAAAAGTATGAATTTAGTAGAGCTTTATTTGAAAACTCAAGAAAAATCATCATCGCAGAAAAAGAATATTTGTAGCAAGTTTTTGAAGTGATAAGATGGATAAAATGAGCTCAAAAGAAAATGGAGGGAAAAAGACAGGGTACTTTATTATTAAACACAACAAAATACAGAACAGACAAAAGAAAACTACGAGAGCTTTGATCGTACAACNGAATTAGAATAGAATATCAAACAGNTCTGATGGTTTTACTGAGGTTCCTAATATATTCGNGACAAAGTTTGCTTTTTCCTCTATCTGTTTTTCTTTTTTTTATTTTTTGTTTTACGTTTTTTCTCTGCCGATTTACTCTTTTTTGTAATTTTCTTTTTTCCTACCTTTTTGACACTTGATGATTTTTTAGATTTAAACTTTGATTTTTTTGATACCTTTTTCTTTTCTTTGACAATTTCAAGCGGGACAGATTTTTGCATTTGTTCTATAACAGATTGAGCTGCAACCAAACGAGCGATAGGAACCCTGTAAGGAGATGCACTTACATAATTGAAGCCTAAGGAATGGAAAAATTTTATTGATTCCGGATCTCCCCCATGCTCCCCACATACTCCGATTTTTATTTTCGGTTTCTCGCTCCTTGCATTTGAAACCGCTAACTTTATTACCTGTCCAACGCCCGATACATCTAATGTAGTAAATGGATTTGAAGGTAAGATGAAAGGAACGTAATCTGACATAAACTTTCCGGAGTCATCCCTTGAAATCCCCAAAACAGTTTGCGTCAAATCATTTGTTCCAAAAGACATAAAATCGACATACCTTGCAATTTCAGCTGAAAGAACACACGCCCGAGGAAATTCCATCATAGTTCCAACAGAAATGGGAATTCTAATTCCACTCTCCCTTTCCAGGTCCTCTTTTATCATATCAACCACATTTCTGAAATATCTGATTTCGGCTGGATCTATCACATTTGGGAACATTATCTCAGGTAAGACTTTTTTCCCTCTCTTTATGAGTTCAACGCATGCCTCTAAAATTGCTTCGGTTTGCATACAGTATATTTCAGGATAAGTTATACCAACCCTTATCCCCCTATGTCCAAGCATAGGGTTTACCTCGCTCAACTTTTTAACTGTTTCTCTTATATCGTTCTCGGGCATCCCTGTTTTTTGAGCAGTATCTTTTATCTCATCGTCGCTTTTTGGCAAAAAACTCGTGAAGCGGAGGGTCTATTAATCTCACTGTCACTGGGAAACCTTCCATTGCAGAAAATATCTCTATAAAATCAGATTTTATGAAAGCCTTTATTTTCCTAAGCGTGTCAAAGTAATCTTCTCTTATAGATAATAAATCTTGATATACCTTCAAAGGTTTTTCTTTATTCTGCCCATTTTTTCNAAGGAAAAGATTCAAATCATCAAAAAATATATCAGATTTTTTTCCTCTCTCAAATTTCGGATAAAGCCTCATATAATTTAAACCGGATTGAATCTTCTTTATCTCTGGTGTGGAATCAGGATTCTCTACAAGATTATCGATCAAATTTTTCAATTCATCTAATTTTTCTTTGTATTTCCTTGCGGTAATTATCATTTTTCTTACCAGAGGTATCCTTTCCTCCTCAAAGAACATATGTTCGGTTCGGAGAAGNCCTATTCCTTCTGCTCCAAAATTTCTTGCGGTTTGTGCCTCCTCNGGCGTATCTGCGTTTGCCCTCACTCCGAGAGTTCTGATTTTATCTGCGATTTTCAAAAGAGCCTGAGCTTCAGACGGAAAATCAGCTCGCTTTATAGGTATAGTTCCAACAAAAACTCTTCCAGTATTTCCATCTATTGTTATTACCTCTCCTTTACTTACCACTATATCTCCGACAGAAAAGATTTGTTTCTGGTAGTCTATAATTATCTCTTCTGCTCCAACAACAGCTGGTTTTCCCATAGCTCTCGCTACAACAGCAGCATGAGATGTTTCTCCACCTCTTGATGTCAATATACCTTTTGCACTTGCTATACCTTTTATATCTTCCGGTGAAGTTTCATGTCTTACCAATATCACATCTACCCCTTGTTTAGCTAAATTTTCTGCCTCGGCTGACGAAAAAACGACTTTTCCTGATACAACNCCCGGAGAAGCAGGTAGTCCCCTCGTTATAGGATTGGTGTTTAATTTCTCNTCATCTACAACTGAAAAGAAAAGNTCTTTGAGATGCTGAGGNGTTATTCTTTTTAAAGCTTCCTTTTCATTCAATTTTTTTTCTTGTAGCATATCATGTACTATTTTTATGTGAGCTCTTGCGGTTCTCTTACCTGCTCTTGTTTGGAGTATCCAGATTTTCTTTCTTTCTACTGTAAACTCAACATCTTGCATATCTTTGTAATGTCTTTCAAGAGCTTCCGCTATTTTTTCAAGTTCTTTATAAACAGTTGGCATAAGTTCTTTCATAGTAGGGAAGTTCTTGTTTGCCTCGTTTTTTGATTCATCGTTGAGGGCATAAGGTGTTCTTATTCCTGCAACGACATCTTCCCCTTGAGCATTTACTAAAAAGTTTCCATAAAGATATTTTTCACCGGTATTTGGGTTACGAGTGAAAAGCACTCCGGTTCCTGAATCATCTCCCATGTTTCCGAACACCATAGCGACAACATTCGCAGCTGTTCCGAGATCATCTGATATGTTGTGAATTCTTCTGTAAGCTANTGCCCTCTCTGAATTCCATGACCTGAAAACAGCTTCCACAGATAGCATAACCTGTTCAAATGTATCTTCCGGTAGTTCAATTCCTCTCTGCTTTAAGATAGCTAAGTAACTATCACAAATTTTTTCGAGAACCTGTGCCGGAAGCTCTCTATCTGTTAGCTTTGATTTTTCAAAACCGTCTTTCAGAGAATAATANGCAGAGATAAAATCTGAATAAACTCCTTGTTTATATAGCTCAAATGATTTTTTCCACCTTTCAAACTCCTCTTCAAAAATGTTTCTTGGAACTCCTAATGCAATTGATGAAAACATCTGAATGAATCTTCTATATGTATCATAGGCAAATCTTTCATCAATTTTTTTGAAATATTCTAGAGCTTTTTTGTTCATTCCGACATTCAAGATTGTGTCCATCATCCCCGGCATAGAAACTACTGCTCCTGATCTCACAGAAAGTAAAAGTGGGAAATCTTTTCCTCTTATTTTAGATATAAACTCTGATAATCTCGAAAGAGCATCTTTAACCTTACCTTCTATTTTTTTCATAAAAGCAGATCCGTATTTGAAGTATTCAACGGCAGCTCTTGTAGATATAACAAATCCTGGAGGGACAGGAATCCCTATTTTTGACATCTCACAAAGCTGAGCGCCTTTATTCCCCAATATATGAGCAAGTTCTTTCCCGCCTTCTGTTTTTCCGATTCCGAAGAACCATATCATTTTCTTTTCAGCATCCATAATTCCTTTCCCCCCTTCTTTTTTTATCAAAAGCTACAAACCCAAAATATACCCATAAAAACAAAATCTAAATCTAAAAAAATAAACAAAAATAATAAAAACTTTCCCGTTATACAAAATACAATAAAAATAAAAAAAATACAAATAAAAAAACAATTTTTAACCCAAAACCTAAAAAAGAGTTGGATAATACTATTTCCATATGCTTTTTCTTTTTGCGAGCAATTCAGTTATCATNTCCTCTATTACTGATCTAACTTCCTGAGAAATCTGATTCACCAATATATCATCTTCTGCCGCTTCTGGTGGATATTCTGAAACATCTATTATTTTCCCAAATTTGATATACCACTTCGACGGGAATGGGATAAAGCCAAATGGACCGAGCAATATCATATTAAGGACTATTGGAATAGTTGGCAGATGAAAAATTTTTCCAAGAGAATCAAATCTTGCTATAACTGGATATATCTCTTCCGCACCAACGACAGCAACAGGTAAAATCGGACTTCTTGTTCTTATAGCAAGCTTGACAAATCCACCACGACCGAACCTCTGGAGCTTATACCTTAAACTGAAATGTTTTACTGCTCCTTTTACACCTTCCGGGAACACAATAACAGCCTCATCTCTCATCAAAAGGATTTCAGCATTTTCCTGACATGCACGAACCCCTCCAACTCTATTCATAAGAGTTCCAGCAAAAGGTAGGTAATATACGAAATTCTCTGCCAGAGGTCTTATATCTCTGTGAGATGGATGAATTTCTCTGACATAATACTTTATCATGGCTCCATCCCACGGCAGAGTTCCTGAATGATTCGCTACAAATAAAACTCTACCTTTGTGAGGAATATTCTCTCCACCTTCNACTTCGACCCTCCACCATTTATGGTATAAAAACTTGAAAATTGGTTTTACAAAATCTTCAAATTTAGGGTCATAGCCAAATTCATCCACCGCATCAGAGTAAATGAGCATCTGATAAGCTCTTATCAACTTACCTATGGAATTCATATATAATCCGTTCAAAATCGGTCTTATGCGATTGAGATGTTTTAAAATTATCCCAGATGCATCGGAGAAAGACAAATCTTTTTCCTGAGATAGACTTTCTATCTCACTTACTGCTTCTTGCAGCTCCTTTGCTATATCTCTGACAACATCTTTCAGCTTCGTTTTCTCCTTCTTTGATGAAAAAGCTTCCGATATTTCCCTTTTCTCATCAACAGAAATTTCAGTTCCCATAGTATAAAATAAAATAATCACACAGAAAAATTTTTGTTAAACTGAATTCTTTTTAACNTTTGATTTTAGTAAAATGAAAATGGAAAAAGACAATAAGGAAAGGGAAGAAATAAAAAAAGAAGAAGAAAAAGAAAAAGAAGAAGAGGGAGGAGAAATAAAGAAAATAAGCGATGAGTTGAGGGTAAATTTAAAACGACTTGTAATGTATGCGGGAGCTTCTGGTGATTTTAACGAGATTCATTATAATTTTGATGCAGCGAAAAAAGCCGGATTCTCCCGTCCAATAGTTCATGGTATGTTAAGCTTTGCCTTATGCGTAAAACATCTTATGGAGAAAAAAAATATTACACCAGACAAAATAAAAAAAATAAGAGCAAAGTTTTTAGCTCCTGTTGAGCTTGAAGAAAAAATACATTTCGAAATTGACAAAAATGATGAGAAAAATTTCAAAGTTTTCCTAATAAAAGAAAACAGAGAAAAAGCAGTAGAATGTGAAGTAGAAATAAAATGAGCACAGCCAAAAAAAGAAAAGAAAGTCAGAAAGAGAACAATAGAGAAAACAATAGAGAAAGCAAAACTGAAACAAAAAAGGCTTTAATTTTCGATTGCGACCCCGGAATAGATGATGCAATAGCTCTCATTTTATTTTCAAAACTTCTGAAAGAAAAAGATGAAAAAAGAGAAAGGGAAAAAGAAAAAGAAGGAGAAGAAGTAAANGAAGGAGAAGAAGTGAAAGAAGAGAAAAATTTCCAAAATGTATATATAGTGGCAACATGGGGGAATGTAGAGCTGAAACACACACTGCGAAATTCTCTTTTTCTCCGAGATTTTCTTGGAATTCAAGCAAAAGTTGTAAAGGGCAGAGAAACTTCTATCACCGGTGAAATAATTCATGCAAAAAAAGTTCATGGAGAAGATGGTTTAAGAGGTGCATCTTTAAAATACAAACCCGAAAAATGGAAAGAAGATCTGAGTTTAGATGAACTAAAACAAGAACTGAAAAATTATGAAGAAATAAGAATAATCGCAACAGGTCCCCTTTCTTCTGTTGCTGAAATAATTCAAGATAAAAACTTGAGAGAAAAAATAAAAAAGATTGTATGGATGGGCGGAGCTTTCTTTCAAGATGGTAATATAACACCTTACGCGGAGTTCAATTCATATTGCGATCCAGTAGCTGTAAATTTTTTATTTGACTTTGCAAAAGAAAAAAAATGTGTGACAGTAGTTCCTCTTGATGCTACATCAAAAACATTGATAAAAACAGAAGATTTAATAAAATTGTCTCAAACTACAAAAATAAAAGAATTTTTAAAAAGTATAACAGAAGGCATAAAAATAATAGAACTTCATGACCCCCTTGCCGTCTTCTCATTTTTTTATAAAGACAGCGTAAAAACTTTTGTTTCATATCCCCATGTGGATACAAGATCTTTCAGAGGAAAAATAAACTCAATAATAACCCCAAACGGGTTTTTAAAAGTAGTATATGATTTCGATAAAGAAAAATTTTTAGAAGCTCTAAAACGCTCTTTTTAATTATTCTTTTTTATATGAATAACTAACAGAAACTATTTTTTTACCTCAAATAATGCAAATGAAAACAAAAAATTTATAACACTGAACCCAAATGAAATTTTCATCCAATCAGATGAACCTACGCTTGACGAAACAACAGGAGGTATAAACAAAGGTAAAAGAAGAATATAAATCGGAATTTTTATATTTTCACCAACAAGAAAAGATGAAAACAGAACAGAAAGAGAAGATATTCCCAAACCTGAAATTAAGAAACCAAAAACTAATTTCAAGGAGAAATTTAGATTAGCAAAAAAAACAAAAAGAAAAAATAAAATCAAAGTTAGAATCAAAAACAAAAAATACATGGTCACAAACTTTGAAATAAAGATTATCCCATTATCAACTGGTGAATTAATTAATCCATCAATAGCTCCCTCTTCGGTTTCAATTCTCATAATTTCAATAGCAGGGAAAAATGATGAGAAAATCAAAACTACCCACNTAACAGTTATACTATTTTGGTTTCCTGGTATAGCAAAAGATAGAAAAATAGAGCATATAAATCCGAAAACAATCGGTACAAAAATAGAAATTTTCTCTCTGAAAAGAAACAAGATATCTTTTTTGAAAAGCAAAACAACCAAATAAAATTTTTCTTTCAACATAGTTCAAGAGAAATATTAATCAAGAAAAATATTCTTCTGCTATGAATTTTGCTGTTCTTGAAGAAAAAGCCATAATAGTAAGCTGTGGATTAACCCCAAGAGGGACAGGAAAAATAGAACCATCAGAAATAAATAGATTTTCAACTGAATGATGTTTGCAATTTNCATCTACAACGGAAAAGTATTCAGATGCCCCCATTCTACAAGTTCCAAGAGGATGAAAAGCCATAGGTTCAAGATAAGACGGCTTTACCTTCATATCCTTGAGCTTTTCTATTTCATCCGGGGTTATTTCCTCTAACCCGAAGATATGAGGGAATATTTTCTTTGCTCCTGCTTCTGCAAAGATTTTGGCAGCATAGTATATCGCTAACTTGAAGTTTTCAGCATCTTTTTTAGATAAGTTATAAATCATTATAGGTTCATCATAAAAAGGTAAAGATAAGACTCTGCCAAAAGTAGAATCAGAGACCATAACTCCTGTGCTCATAACGTAAGCGTATTTTTCTATCAAGCTTTTGAATTTTTTACCAAAAAATGGTAAAGTCATAGCTCCAACAAGAGGAGGAACAGATACTCCTTCTATCATTATTCCATATTTTTTAAACTCATCTACGAAATAGCCCTGAGGAACTCCAAGCCACTGATTTATTTTGAAATCAAACAAAGCAGAAACCCTTATTCCCGGATGAATTGTGAGATAATTTCCACAAGCAGGAGAATTTACTCCACTTTTTTTGAGTATATAAGGAGTATAAATTGCTCCGGCAGAAAGAACGACTACCCTTGCGAAAACTCTGAATTTAAACTTTAAAAATCCGCCTTCTTCTTTTGGAACCTTCACCTCACCCTCAACACCGACTGCTCTGCCGTTATGAATTATTATTTTTGCAACCCTTGACCTCGCTATTACTTTTGCTCCTTGCCGTATAGCTTTCGGTATATAAGATATATGCATGGCGAGTTTAGCGTTCTCTGGGCATATATACTGGCACTGACCACATCCCTTACATCCTCTCACATTTCTTGTAAGTGGACCCGATGAAAAACCAAGTCTTTTTGCAGCATCCAAAAAAATGCGACCATGAACCCCTAAATTTTCATCCGAGACAGGAGAAACATTCAAAAAACTCTCTACCTCCTCGTAAAAAGGTTTTATTGCGTCATAACTTATATTTATACCAAAATCCTTGAATTTTTCGAAAGTTTCTGGATTTGCCTCCAAAGATGTTCCTGAATTTATCAGACTTGATCCGCCAACTCCCACGCCCAAGGGAATTGGCACTGGCGGTCTTCCCGGAGCTGTTGAAAAAGCAACGGTTAAACCCCCATTTCTATAAACTTTCTCAAATGCTCTCAAAGGTCTTTCATTTCTTGACCTTGGTAAATCCTCGGCTTTCACATAATCTCCTTCTTCTAAAACAACGACTTTTATGCCATACGATGAAAGTTTTTCAGCAACTACGGCTCCCCCCGGACCTGAACCCACAACAACAACTTCTGTATCTATTTCAAATCCTTCAGTCGGTATAAGAACTCCGTCTCTTTCTCGGAACATCTATTTAAATTTATGGGAAACAAACAAAAATATATAAAATACACTTTTGATTTGTCAAATTTNCTGATTTATAATTTTATCCTCCCTTTATAATTTTATTTCTTCTCTGTTAATTTTAATTTTNCTTTCAAGCGCCTGATTCCCAATCTATTCCACCTTTTGATTTGAGAACTCCCGTTGGTCGAATATCAAAATCAAAGTCAAATTTGTCAACCTTGCCGAATAAAATTTTTAGCCCACCCAAAAATGCGATCATAGAGCCGTTATCTATACAGTATTTTGGAGATGGGAAAATAAATTTTATTTCAGAAAAATCCTTTACTCTTTGGCGGAAGTATGAATTTCGTGCAACACCTCCTGATACNGCAACTACATCTACTCCCACATTCTTGATCACCCTTATAGTCTTACCTATAATATCATCTATAACTTTTTTTTGGAATGAAGAAAAGAATTCCGGTAAAGGGAAAGGTCCGAACCAATTTAGAGGAGTTCTCACGGAAAATGTCTTTATACCAGAAAAACTAAAATCTTCAACTTGAATTTCAGGGAACAAAAAAAAACTTTCAGCATCTTTTGATATTGAGTCTATTATTGGTCCTCCGGGATATCCGAATCTGAAGAATTTAGCGACTTTATCAAAGACCTCACCTACCGAATCATCACGGGTTTTAAGCAAAAGTTTATAATCACCGACTCCCTCAACAAGATACAAAGAAGTGTGTCCCCCTGAAACTATTAGAGATGCAAAAGGGAATTTCAAATCGTTCTCTATCAGAGGAGAAATTATATGTGCTTCAACATGATTTACAGGAACAATTTTTTTATTCAGAGCTTGAGATAAACCCTTTGCGAAACTTACACCAACTATAAGAGAACCTGGGAGACCCGGCTCATTTGCAACAGATACAAAATCAATATCTGAAATTTCTATTTTTGCTCTTTCAATTGCACTTTTTAGAACCTGAGATATATTTTCAAGATGAGCTCGCGATGCAAGTTCAGGAACGACTCCGCCATAAATTGAATGGAAATCTTGACTCAAAACAACCAATGCAAGTTCCTGAATTTCTGGTAAATTGCTATTTTTTCTTTTTTGTTGAAGAAAATTTATTATACCAACGGATGTTTCATCACAAGTTGTTTCTATTCCAAGAACTATCATAAACTTTGAAATTCATCATCAAAAATTTTACTATTCATTTTTCAAGCTCTTTCAACCTCACCTTTTTCCTCAACAATAATGTTCTTTTCTTGAATATATTTTTTTATGAATTCTATCGCAGAAGATTTTTCAGGTTTTATTTTTCCTTCTATTATTGCTTCCTCCACCGCCTTTTTTATTTCACCTATAATTTTCCCCTTTGGTAGTCCAAAAATTTTCTGTATTTCATAACCATCAAGAGGACATTTTATTTGAGCTTTACCAAGCTTTCTTACTTCATCAAATATTCGTGTTTTCAACTCCTCCAAAGATTTTAATTTAGGATTTGGATCTTTGAGAGCTTTTATATCGTATTCAACAAATTTTAAGATAAGATTCATATCCTCGCCTATTCTTCTTATAAGACGCCTTACAGCGGAATCTGACCAATCAGAAGAGTAATATATCATATGATTTTGAACAACAAAAACAATTTTTTTTCTTTCATTTTCAGGGAATTTAAAAGTAGAGAGGAAATCATTTGCAATTTCAGCGGAAAACTTTTCATGTCCCCAATAAACTACCCTACCATCAGTTAAAACTCTTTCCGAAAAGGCTTTTCCAATATCATGAAAAAAAGCTGCGCATCTCAAAACTATATCAGGCGGAGTGATATCAACAACCCTAACACAGTGCTCAAAAANACCCTCAAAGTGATAAGGTGATTTTTGATCTTTGTAAAGAGCAGGGACAATTTTCGGGAAAGAATAATGAAAAAATCCTATATCTCTGAGAAAAATCAAACCCAAAGATGGTTTTGAAGATAAGAAAAGTTTTCTTAATTCTTCTCCTTGCCTCTCCTTTGGAACCTGATTTATTGAACCTATCTTTTCTTTTGCGGCTTTTANGAGCCCCTCAGATGCCACAAAATCATCTGAAATAAATCTTGCTATCCTTATTATTCTTGCAGGGTCAGAAAGAATGGCTTTCTTTGGATTTGATGGNGTTCGCAGATTGCGAGAAATTATATCCTGTTTTCCGATACCAAGAGGATCAAGAATTTCTGCGCTTAAATTAATTAAGCTTTTAAGAGGTATAACAAGAGTATTTATTGTAAAATCTCTTTCTTTAAGATCTTCTTCCAGGGTTTTTCCTTTTGGTGGAGTTATATCTACCGTTATTTTATCTATAAAAATTCTTGTGAGATTGTGGTTTTTAACTTTCACAAAAGGTGGATTCCCGAGCTCTTTCAAGAGAACTCCTTCAAAAAGATGTATATTATCATCAAAAACAACAACATCTATATCGTGTGATAGCTTTCCTTTCAAAATAATATCTCGTGGGAGACCTCCGACTACGTACGCATTAATTCCAAGTTTTTTTACGACCTTGCTTAAATTATACAAGACCTCNTCTATTCTTTTCTCTTCCAATTTTTCATTTTCAAGCTCCGCCATAACTTTCCTTTCTTGGAAATTCAAAGTTTAAAAATCAAAATAAAATCAAGAGATTAAAACGGGAAAAACAAACAAAACAAAAAAACAAAAGGACTAAACAAAATAAAAATAATAAAAAGAAACAAAAAGCAAAAAATTGCAATATAAAAAATTCAAAATATAAGAAACATTCAATCAGAAGAAAGAATCTTATTATTAAAAAGATGTATAACCTTCTAATCTATTTCTGTAATAGTAAAGGAGGGATGAATTTTTTATTTTTACTTTATCTTTTGATACAATAAACGGAGGATTTTTATGATATCTTGAAAAAGTTTTTGATGCTGTATCCAATATTCCTCTTGCNGTTTTACCTTTAACTCTGTCTATAACACAAATTTTTCCGGAGTTTTCAAGTTGAATAAACTTTTGTTTCGCAATATCAATAAATTTTAACACTTCCATAATATCCAACTCAGCTCCTTCCATAAGCGTTATAGCTTTGAGTTCATCATCTTCACCTGTGATCCTCATTCCGAGCTCAAAGATCACAAAAGCAGAAAGATTAGTGGAAAGAACAAATGTATCTTTTCTATATGTTTCAAGTATTTTTGAAGCAAGCTCTTTCGTGTATTCAGCGTCTCTTTGAGGATCTTCCGAAACAACGCCATCTTTGAGAATATATTTNACAGGATCAATTGGTCTACCATAGGGATCAAGAGAATTACCTTCTTCATCAACATAATTTCCAAATGGGTCAAAAACATCGGAAAATCTAACAAAAACTTTCATATCCATCTCAACTATCCTTTTTATAAATTCAATAACTCTTTGTGTCATAAAAGCTTCATCTTGATAAGAAACCCAATCCTCTCGCGTAACATCTTCAAGGTATTGTCTTATAAGACTTTCAGCTTCAAGTGTAATGTGATAAGTAAATGTAGCAGGAACTATAAATATCTTTGGTCTTGGTTTATTATTCTTTACATTTCTTACGAATGATTTTATTCCACAACCTAAAAGTCCCATTTTGAGCTTCCTTGCCACGGCTCCTGTTCTTGATCTCGTTCCCTCCGGGAAAAATATATGATCATATTCCCTTTCCAAAGTTGTACAAACATACTCTTTTAGAACATCAAGATAAAGTTCATGTTTCCTCTTTCTATCAACTTTATAAGCTCCAAGATTTCTCATAAAGAATCCCAAAATTGGATTTGAAAATAGGTTCAAACCTGCACCGTAAAGGAAAGGAGGCAANCCGATCCTATAAACCACATAACCTATGATAGGAGAATCCATATGGCTTACATGCGTAGGAGTAATAATAATCGTTCCCTTTTGAGCAAGTTTTCTTATTTTCTCAAAATCTCCCTGAACGATAAGATGAGAATCAATAGAAGGAAATCTAAACGACCTCATGAATATACTNGCAGGAGAAAAGCTTGTCAAGAGGAAAGATAGAGCACGAGGGACAACTTTTGTGGCAAGGTAATATACAAAAGGCGAAAAATGCCCTTGAATTTCATCCATATAAAGCGATATTATTTTTTTCAGCACATACTTCCTTTCGTTATCATAAAGCCTCGGTAGCTTTCTTCTCAAAGATTTAAAAAATCGCAAATATGGTTGAGCAAGCATGAACTCACTTTCAGATTTCCATCTTTCTATTTCAGCATAAATTGTCTCGTTGAGAATCTTCCTCAAATAAGAATCATCTTCCCTTATATATGAAAATACATCTGAAATAATACGGGAAATAACTTCCTGTTTTATNTCCTTCTTCTCCTCTTCGCTTGGTAAATATTTTCTCAAAGAAGACATACCAAGATAAAATATAAAGATTTTAGAGATTTTTTTGGTTTTTGGTTTTAGTAGATTTTTTTAAGTTTCAAAAGTGGAAAATAAAATAGTAAAATCTCCTTCCAAGATTTTCCTTCCTCCGCCAGCTTTTTTGCTCCCCACTGACACATTCCAACTCCATGCCCAAACCCCTTACCAAAAAATAGGATAAAATCTCCTTCAATCTCAAAAGAAAAAAAATTACTCGGTAATCTCAATAGCTCCCTTATCTGATTATAACCGATATAAAAACCGTTATAGAAAAAAATTTTTCTTATTCTACCGGAAGACGTATACTCTGGAGATTTTGAGAAGATAGAAGAAATTCTTTCAGATATAGGGTCATCTTCTTTTATGAGCAATTTTTCAACATCTTTGATTTTTAACTTCCTTCTCCAAAAAAAGTTAGGAGAATCATAACACTTATTACAGTTCACAGAAACGATATACCTTGATATTTTAGGGTCAATTTCAGAATTCCATATTTCATAAGCATTCTCTGTTTTACCACCGCATGCGGAATGAAAAAATCCAGGTGCAATTTCTCCTGACGGAAAAACAAGGACCCATCCTCTTGTTTGATCGACAGCTTTATTTACCTTGTCAGAAAAATCCAGCCAATTTTTTTCAGGAAGCCAAACCTGATCAGATTGAGACGCATAAAATTCTTTCTTTCCTTTCAATATATGATATATTGTCCAAGATCTTGCTACAACAGCTTGGGCTCGTAGTGCATCGTCTGGCCAACTCAGCGGTATCTCACCTGCAACCACCCCTCTGATGTAATCCTCTAAATCAAGCTTATATTTCTTTCNCTGATAAATGACATATAGTGAATAAGGAGAACGNTTAGCATCAGCATAAGCTCTATTGAATACCAAAATTGCTGGCAATAACGATGAAAATGAGGCGAAGACATACAAAACAAAAAAACATTTGATTGAGACAAAACCAAAATTTAAACGGGAAAAGGTTCCCACTTTATTATATTTTAACAAAAAGAGCAGACAGAACAGAAGTCAGAAAGATGAAGATAACAAGATTTTCAGAAAGGGGAAGATTTCAGAAAGAAAAAATAGAAAATCCAAAAAGTAAAGCTATATAATATCCACCGTACTTACCTATGAGAGTGGAAACTACGGGGGAAAGATGAGCAGAAAACCTTCGTGTTTCCATCCATATACCAAAATCAGCAAAAGCAGAAAGACCTAAGAGAGCAAAAATTTTTTTATCTCTGGAGAGAATTCCCGGTCCTATTCCTGCACCTATATTAGCAAAAAAGTCAGTTCTATCAAACCTTGCAGAAACATAAGATGTCGGGAAAAACAAGTTTATACCTGGTGAAAATGAGAGATTAGCTCCGGCGGAAAACTGATCAAACTCTGCGACTCCGAGGGAAAGAGAAAAAGAGGCTGAATTCTTCTTACCACCTGCCAGATCTCCGTATGGGAAAAGGATTCCNCCGTTGAGATTGATTAAGAATGAATAGGAGATAATGATGAGAGCGGTTATCACTTTATTAGCGGTGGTGGGGAGGGAGGGATTTGAACCCCCGTAGGCCTGGGGCCACCCGGTTTACAGCCGGGCCCGTTTGTCCGCTCCGGCACCTCCCCTTACATCACATATTAAAATTCTTTACTCAATCATCTTCAAATTTATTCAATCTTCAAATTTACAAACAATCAAAATCACACTGCTACGAGCAGTCTTTCCATTTCTTGATCATCTATTTCAAAGTTCGCCCAAACTCTTTGAACATCATCGTGATCGTCAAGCGCGTTCATAAGCTTCATTAAAGCTTCAGCATCTTTACCTGAAACTTTTACCGTATTTTTAGGTATGAAAGTAACTTCTGCTCTTTCCCAGATGAACCCTGCTTGCTCAAATTTACTTTTAAGCTCCTCAAAGTTTTTTGGGTCGCAATAGACTTCAAGAGTATCTGTCAAATCGCTTATATCTTCTGCTCCAATTTCTATTGCGAAATCAGCGATTTTCTCTTTCTGTGCTTGGTCTGAAACGGGGAAGGCAAAAACTCCCTTTCTTTCAAATATCCAAGAAACTGACCCAGCTTCCGCCAGGCTTCCTCCAAACTTTGAGAATATCGCTCTTATCTGTGAGGCGGTCCTATTTTTGTTATCTGTTATGGCAGAAATATACATAGCTACTCCGCCTGGACCATATCCTTCAAAGAAGACATCTTCAACCATTTGCGCACCGAGCTCACCCGTCGCTTTCTTTATAGCTCGCTCCACATTATCTTTTGGCATGTTGACTGATTTCGCCATCTCAATAGCCAGCCTGAGACGAGGATTATTTTCCGGATTAGGTCCTCCCTGTCTTACGGCAACTTCTATCTCGCGCATTACTTTCGTGAAAATCTTTCCTCTCTTCTGATCCTGTGCTGCTTTCTTATGCTTTATATTATGCCACTTTGAATGCCCTGCCATAAAATTTACATTATTAATCTACGATAAAAAATTTCCAATTTTTAGAAAATTTTAGAAAATTTAGGATTTATAACTCTTTCTTAAAATAGTTATTTTACTTAAATAGTTATTTTTTATTTCAAAATCTTTTGCCCTTTTTTGTAGCAGCATTTTTTTGAGCCCCTTGNGCTTCAATAATGGCTTCCCTCCTTGAAACTAAAATTCTCCCATCCTCCTCAATTTTTATAACCTTGACCTCTATCTCTTCATTAGGTTTTATGGAGTCAACAACACGACTTATTCTGCGTGTATCAACCTGTGATATGTGCATAAAGGCATATTGATTTGATGGTAGGAGCTGAACGAGAGCACCATTTGGCAAAATTCTCTTTACCTTAGCTTTGTATGTTTTTCCCTCTTCTATATCACTTGTGTAGTAGTTAATAAGCTCAATGGCTCGGTTTAATCCTTGCTCATCTTGTGCAAAAATCTTAACAGTACCATCCTGCTCTATTTCTATATCCGCCTTTGTAATATCAACAATTTGCTTTATATTTCTACCACCTGGACCTATAAGTGCTGCTATCTTATCTGTATCTATTTTGAGTTTAGAAAATCTTGGAGCATACACGGAAAGATGTTTTGGAGATGAAATCTCATTATACATTATATCAAGGATTTTTTCTCTCGCTTTTTTTGCTCTCATCACAGCATCTTTTATTATTTCAAAAGAAAGACCGAAAGTTTTCAGATCCATCTGAACCGCACTTATTCCTTCTCTTGAACCTGCGAGCTTAAAATCCATATCCCCAATATGGTCCTCATCGCCTAAAATATCCGTTATAACTTCATACTCTTCTCCTTCCTTTATAACTCCCATAGCAACACCTGCAACATGGAAAGGAACTGGAACACCTGCATCAAATAAAGCAAGACTTCCACCACATACAGAAGCCATAGAAGTTGAGCCGTTAGAAGATAGTATATCAGACACGATCCTTATTGTGTAAGGGAATTTATCTTCTGGTGGGATTAGCGGAGCAAGAGCCTTTTCAGCAAGATATCCGTGCCCTATTTCTCTTCTTGAAGGTCCCTTTATTGGCTTTACTTCACCAGATGAGAACGGAGGGAAATTATAATGTAGCATAAACCTTTTTTTCTCGCCTTCGACGCCAAAATATTCAACAAGNTGCACATCACGAGGGGTACCCAAGGTTGCTGAGACAAGAGCCTGCGTCTCACCCCTTCTAAAAATTGCAGAACCGTGAACTCGAGGTAAGACTCCAAGCTTTATCTCTATTTCTCTTATATCGTCAGGTCCTCTACCATCTATCCTCTTTTTCTTTTCAAGAATCATTTTCCTTATAAAGCGTCTTTGAAGCTCAAAGAATGATTGAGAAAGTATAGANAATCGTTCCTCATCAGAAAACCTATCAGACGGTGGGACAAAATAATCAAGCTCTTTTTTCAACTCATCAAGCGTAGTTTGCTCTTTCAACCTCCTTTGATATTTTGAAGGTTCAAGAACTATATNTTTGACATCTATTTTATTTGCTATCTTTTCTATGACCTCTTCAGAGTATGTTATAGGTTTATACTCCCTTTTCGGCTTACCAAAAATCTGAACTATTTTCTTCTGAAAATCTATGAGTTTCCTTATATGTTTGTGAGCAAAATATATTGCGTCTATGAATTTTTCCTCTGGTATGAAATTAGCTCTACCTTCAACCATAACTATTCCNGTTTCTGTTCCAGCGACAACAAGTTCAAGCTCTTGCTTCTCTTCCTCCTGTTTTGGATTTATGATAAATTTCCCATCTTTCATACCAACCTTCACTGCTGCAACTGGGATAAAAAATGGTATATCTGATATCAAAAGAGCAATAGCGGTAGCATTTATTGCAGCAATATCTGGCTCATGTTCCTTATCAGCGGAAAGAGCGTAGGATATAACTTGCGTATCCTCAACATATCCCGGAGCAAAAAGCGGACGAACCGACCTATCTATTAGACGAGATGAAAGAATTTCTCTTTCATTTGGCTTACCTTCCCTTTTGAAGAACCCACCAGGTATTTCTCCAACGGCATAAGATTTTTCTCTGAATTCAACGGTCAGAGGTAAAAAATCGATTCCTGCAACATTCTTTTTTGAAGAAACAACAGTTGAAAGAACAACAGTATCTCCGTATCTTAATAAAGTAGCTCCGTCTGCGTGTATTGCAACTTCATTAATTTGAACCTCAAAGTCTTCTCCTTCAAACTTCATTCCAAACTTCATAACAAAAATCCTCCAATATAAAATAATTAAGGTCAAAAGAGAAATAAGGAAAAAAGAAAAAATAAGAGTTAGAAAATAGAAAAGNTAATTTTCTGCTAAAATTCAAGCTCGCCTTTGAAAAATTTACGAATTACATCCTGAAAACTGGATAATTTATTTGATCATCTATGGAGTTCAAGGAAACTTCAAGACAAAGAGCAAGAACATCTCTTGTATTTTCTGGGAATATTATTCCATCATCCCACAAACGAGAAGTTGAATATAATGGGTTCCCTTCTGCTTCATATTTTTCATAAACTTCTTTATAAATTTTCTCCTCCTCGTCTTTTGAGAGCTCTTTTCCNTACCTTTTTAACTGATTTTTCTTTACAGTTACGAGAACCAAAGCGGCTTGTTTTGCGCCCATAACTGATATTCTACCCGTTGGCCACATAAATAAAAATCTTGGTTCATAGGCTCTACCAGCCATAGCGTAGTTCCCAGCTCCATGAGAACCCCCAATTATGACAGTTATTTTAGGAACCGAAACGGTTGAAACAGCTTGAACCATCTTTGCTCCATGTTTTACTATCCCTCCCTCCTCGTATTTTTTGCCAACCATAAACCCAGCTATGTTCTGCAAAAATATAATTGGTATTCTCCTTTGATTACAAAGCTCTATAAAATGCGCACCCTTTAATGCAGATTCGGAAAAAAGAACCCCATTATTAGCTATTATACCAGTAAGAATTCCTTTTATTCTTGCAAAACCACACACAAGAGTTTGTCCATAATCTTTTTTAAATTCTAAGAAACGAGAACCATCAACAATCCTCGCTATCACTTCTCTCATATCAAATGGTCTTCGTAGATCAGGCGGAATTATCCCAAGGACTTCATCAGGAGGATAAAGTGGTTCTTCCCATTTTTCCAAAGCTCCCACCATTTTTCTTACTTTTTTCGGATCAGAAAAATTACCTAATGTAGATACAATCCTTCTTAATATTTTTATGGCTTCTTCGTCGTTTTCTGCAAGATGATCGACAACACCTGAAACTCTTGCATGCATAACAGCACCCCCGAGTTCTTCTTCTGTGACGTCCTCACCCGTTGATGCTTTGACAAGCGGTGGTCCCCCAAGATATATTGTACCTACGCCTTTGACTATCACACATTCGTCGCTCATAGCGGGTACGTATGCTCCACCTGCTGTGCACATTCCCATAACTGCGGCTATCTGAGGAATTTTCTTTGCGCTCATTTTCGCCTGATTGAAAAAAATTCTCCCAAAATCGTCTTTATCAGGAAAAACCTCAGATTGCAACGGCAAGAAAGCTCCACCCGAATCTACAAGATATATAGCTGGAATATTGTTTTGTTCTGCTATCTCCTGGGCTCGGAGATGTTTTTTAACTGTTTCAGGAAAATATGTCCCACCTTTTACCGTTGCGTCGTTTGAGACTATAACGACATAGTTTCCACAAACTTTTCCTATTCCTGTTATTATTCCAGCCTGAGGGGCTTGGTTTTCGTACATCCCGTAAGCTGCGAGCGGAGAAAGCTCAAAAAACTCCCCATTATCAACGAGTTTATTTATCCTTTCCCTTGCGAGAAGTTTGCCTCTTTCTCTGTGAAGCCTTACAGCATTCTCATCTCTCTTGTTCTTTACCTCTTCTATTAGATTCTTGTAAAATTCACANGTGCTTTTATTTTTTGAATAAAACTCCTTGAACTCTTCCGTTTCCTTCCTTATCCTTGATTTTATTTGAGGGAATTCTTCAAACTCAAACACAATATAAAGAAAATTTTAAATTTTAAAATCCATACAATTTTTTCAATTTTATTTTAGATAAAAAAAGCTTGCAAAAACAAAAATTAATATTTTTTGAAAAAAGATTAAGTTAATGTCAAAAGTAAAGGTAGGCATAATAGGTCTTGGTTTCATAGGTAAGATACATTTAGAAAAGCTTGCGGAGAACCCCTACGTAAAAATCTCAGGAATCTCAGATATAGATGAGAACCAAATAGAAGTAGCAAAAGACTTACTTTCAAAGATAGGAATTCGTAATGAAATAGAATCTTCAACCAATTTTGAGAGAATATTAGATGAAGTAGATGCAGTGTTTATAGCCTCTCCCGCAAAAACTCACTATGAGATTTTGAAAAAAGCAATAGAGAAAGGGAAACACGTGTTTGTAGAAAAACCTTTATGCACAAGATATGACCAAGCAGAAGAAATAAAATATATTGCTGAAAAAAAAGGGGTAGTAATACGAGTTGGACATGTTGAGAGATTTAACGAAGCCTACGCATTCGCAAAACAATTTATAAAACTCCCNGGATACATAAGAGCNGAAAGATTAAGTCTATTTCCCGGCCGAAATCTTGACACAGATGTTATATTTGACGTTATGATTCACGATATAGACGCAGTAGTAGGTCTTGTAGAAGATATAAAGATTAATTCAATAGAAAGCCTTGGAATTCCTGTGATTACAGATAAGCCAGATATAGCCATGACAAGGATAAAATTTTCAAAAGGATGCATAGCAGAACTCACAGCCTCACGAGTGGCATACAGAAGGTTCAGAAAAATGAGAGTTTTCCAAATAGGTTCTTACATTTCGATTGATTTCCTCGAAAAGAAAACAGAAATATATATGAGAGAAAAAGAAAACGGGAAATATAATGTTAGAGCAATAATAAAACAATTTGAAAACTCAGACCCGATGAAAAAAGAAGTTGATTCATTTATATCTGCAATACTAAAAGAAGACATGAATAGCTCCCTATTAGATGAAGCTATAAAATCTGTATTCTTGGCAGAAAAGATAAAAGAATCTTTGTTTTTTATGCCAGAAAATTCAATAGGCTAAATTTATATTACTAAAAGGCTAAATTTATATTACTACTACTAAAACTAAATTTATAAAAAAGGAGGTNAAACAATATGAACGGTATTTTTATCGTGAAGACAGCAAGTATAAAAAATAAGAGGTTAATAGTATCAATAATAAAAAGAGGCGGTTTTGTCTTTGCATCATTATTATTATTAGGTATATCAATTTTCACAGCTTGTGCGAAAAAATTCCCTCAATATCCTCAAACATTTGATGCTCAGATAACTACATCGCTTGACCCAGAAAATACAGAAGTTATAGCAAGGGGAACTTGGGATCATGTTGAGGGAGCAATAGTAGAGGCAAAAATGAACGCCATGTGGGCTGTAATAAATACTCTCGCTCAAACAGATGAAGAAAAAAGGAAAGTAGAAGCAAACAAGGTAAAAATATTCTCAAATCCAGATAAATATGTCAGACAAGAGGGAGGAATAAAAAGAACAAGAACGCCGGACGGTAGAATAAATGTTGAAATAAAGGCAATAGTCAGAAAAAAACTCCTTGAAGATGATTTAGTATCAGCAGGACTTATACAAAGAAGGGAAGAAATAATAGAAGTTCTTGAAAATCCATCAATTGTCGTTATTCCAGATGAAAAAGTTAAAAATCAAGGATGGGTAGAGTTTGGAGTGAATGAAGTAAATTCGTATTTTACAACGAAAAAATTTGAGATCCTTAATCCTGAAACAATAGATAGACTTTATCAGATGGCAGAACAAATAGGAATAATAGAAGGATTGCCACAAGACCCAGCTGCAAAGATAGCTCTATCGGTAGGAGCAGACATATATGTTGTTGTTGAGGGAAAATTTGAAGAGGGACAAGTCGGTAAAGATAAAACAACAAAAGCGGCAGCATCACTGAAAGCATTTGAGACTACAACTGGAAGATTGATAGGTTCATCAACCGGGTTTTCAAAGGAGCTCATCGCAGGTCCAGGAAAAGATAGGGTTACCCTTTCAGAAGCTATAAGAGATGCAGCAGATAAACTCATAACTCAAATTATGGATTACTGGAAATCTGATATCAAAAAAGGTAAGCAGTTTCTTATTTTCGTTTATGGAAATTTTGAGAACCTACAAGAGCAAGCGGATATAACATCTGCAATAAAAAATATTTCAGCAGACTACAAAAGAGAAGTCGCATCAAAAAATCTCATGACCTTCAGAGTGTGGTATAAAGGTAAATCAGATGAAATAATTTTCTCTTTGCAAGATGAACTATCAAAAAGAAACCTAAAACTTACTCCGACTATGCAAAATAGAAAGATGATTCAAATAAAGATAGATTAAACCAAGATTATAATTAAACCAAATCAAAAAAGACAAAAGCAAAAAGAGTAAAAAATGTAACAAAAAAGAATAAGTAAGAAAGAAAAAAATAAATAAGAAGAAAGAAGGAAAAAAGAAAATTATTATTGTAGATTTTTGGTTTCGTAATCAGAAGAACAGGGAAATACCGGCAGAAAAAACTCTCGTTGAAAAATCAAAGTAATTTGATTTTATTGGAGAGAAAAAAGCACCAGCTCGCCTCACAATATTTGCTGATATAAACTCTAATTTGAAAAATAAATAAGTATCTTCAACACCGTAATCTGATTTTAAAATTGCTTCGGATCTTCTGTCAAACATATCAAGAATAAATAATACTCCACCCTCTAATCCTCCACCAAAAACAGTACCAAATTTGCTTCCGCCTATATCATAGTACTCAAGAAAATTATCTACTATACCTCTCACTCCCAAAAACGGAACGAGTATCTGCTCTGCAACAAAACTTCCGTAAACCTGCAAACCTAATCCAGAAGAAGAAAAAATCATAGAAGAGTAATTCTCACCTGAACTTACAATTACACCTTCGGTTTCGTCAAGAACGACTCTTTTTCCCCTAATATATGTTGGAGAGAACCTGAAAACGATAAAAGTTGGAACTAATTTGAAAATTCTTTTCCCATATTCCAAATCGAGCGAGAAGATATTTTTTCCGTATGTTAATTCAAAAGTGCTCTGCCCATTTACAATTCCAGCTTTTTTCAAATTGAAAAAACTTATCCCAAAATGAAACTTATTTCCTGATAAATTATTGTTGNTATTATTATCATTATTTTGATTCTCTTCTTCTGCTAATTTATCAGCTAATTTATCAGCAAAAGCCCGAGGTATAAAACTTATATTCTTTATCTTTTGCAAAAGCTTTATCTTCTGCCAAAAACCTATTATTTTCTGCGAGATTTTGTAATATAGGTTAACGAGGAATTTGAGTTTTAACTTGTAAAGCACAATCTTTATTCCTCTGAAAAAATTTGTGATTTGCGAATCTGCACCTAAAATATATGCTATAATGCAACCCACATTTTCCTCAGGAGGACCACTTCGCCCAAACTCAAAAGACCTATAAGGTATGACTTGAAATTGCTCAGATGGTTCAGATTTTTTACCACCAGAATCAACNGCTTCAACAAAACCACAGTACTTAACTCCGTTCTGCACATCTTGTTCACCGATTTTACTTATCTCAACCGAATCAGAATCAGGTCCAACCGATACAGAGCTTAAAGAGCAAGCGGAAGGATAAACTCCAACATAAACTATATAGTTTTGAATATCTTTATCTTTTAGCTTATCCCACTGAACAAAAAAACTTTTGTCTTTTCCGAAAGCTCTAACATTACTCACTTTTTCTGGGAAATCGTCAAAAATGAGAGAGCAACTGAAAGAATCCACAATCTGGAAGCCAGTTTGTCCAGTAGCTGAAAGTTCGAAAGAAAGCAAGATTTTCCCGTCTGCCGGATTTAGAGCTTGAAAATCAAGATTTAAAGATTTACCATCCTCTTGTGCCCCTTCTTCTCTTATATATTTCTTACCGTAACCGTCATCAAATGCCACCCGCAGAGTGTATCCTGTGCAACTTTGGCAGAAAAAAGATACCTGGGATAAGTAGTCTTTTGTCATAATTCCATCGTTCATAATAACTCCGACCTGACTTGAGGATGAACACCATTCCCCTTCGCAGCTTGTGCATGAAATAGATTGAGCAAAAGTTAAAGATGGGAAAAGCAAAAAAAATAAAAATCCAAAGAAAGATATAATCAGGGATAAGGAACAAAATTTTTTATTATTCAACCCCATACTTTTTGAGTATTTTTATTATTTCTGGAAGAGCCTTTTTGAACGCTTGAACAACTTTTGGGTCAAAATGTTTTCCACTACCTTTTTCTATAATTTCAACAGCGTGTTCGATCTCGTATGGTTCTTTGTAAGGCCTTTTAGATGTAAGAGCATCAAACACATCTGCAACCGCAACTATTCTTGCCTCAATCGGTATCTCATCTCCTCTAAGACCTCTGGGATAACCAGTTCCATCATATTTTTCGTGATGACACAAAGCAACATTTGAAGCCATTTTAAGTATATCTATAGAGGAATCTTTAAGGATGTCATATCCATAGATTGTATGTTTTTTCATCTCTTCAAATTCTTCATCGGTAAGTTTTGCGGGTTTTAAAAGTATCATATCTTTTATTCCAAGCTTTCCGATATCGTGCATAGGTGCGGCGAGTTTTAATTTCTCACACCACGAATCATCAAATCCCATCTCTTTTGCAATAAGGTAAGAGTAAAGCGACATTCTAACAAGATGGTTATAAGTTGTGCTATCTCTAAACTCCGCCGCAATAGAAAGCCTCATAACTATTTCCTCCTGAGCCCTCTTGAGTTCTTCATACAAAATTGCGTTCTCTATTGCATTAGCAGCTTGGACAGCAAGAATTTGACCAAACTCCAAATCCTCATCCACAAATCCGCCGACATTCTTATTTATACCTTCGAGAACACCAACCGTACTTCCAGAATATGTGACCAAAGGAACAGCTATTATACTTTTTGTCCTGTAACCGGTTTTTCTGTCTGTCTCAGGATTAAATCTCGGATCAGAATAGGGTGAATTTACAATGAGAGGTTTTCTATTTGAGAAAACCCAGCCAACAATTCCGATATTTTGATCAACTTCAATTTTTTCCTCAAGCCCGTGAGCAACTTTCGTCCACAGTTTTGAAGTTTCTTTATTGTACACAAAGATTGAAACTCTATCGCAATCTAAAATTTTCCTAGCGGAATCTGCTATAACTTTCAGAACATCATCTATATTTCTTTTTGAACCAACCTCAAAAGCGAACTGAAAGAATAGCTCGATTTTTTCTTTATTTTTAGAAATAATCCTGCCTCGTTCATTTTCAGATAACATCAAAATAATATTAACATATAACTACAAGAAAAAGCTGTTTTCAAACTATATTTTTAATGCTTCTCTTGCTATATTTTACTCAACTCCCAAGGCCCCAATAGCAAATAAACCGAGACCGAGTAAATCATTTATGAGCTGGTTATCCGCATTTCTCCACACAGGACCAGATGGAGAAGATATAACGAAATCACTTTCCCCAAGAGAAATAACTAAGCAATCTCCCCATACTGTATCCTTCCTATCACTTTGCAATAACAGAAGAGTGAAAAGTATGTTCGCCATAAATTCCTTTTTCATTTCATTCGTTTCTGTATCATAATTCTCTTTTATGCCACGAGCAAAAGCGTAAAGCAAACTACATATATCTATTTGAACAGAGCTATTCCCCGATGGATCCCTAAAAAGAGCATAAATCAAGAACTTCTTTCCTATATCATCGAGTATACCGGTCAAAGATGAAACAACATCTTGCGGATATTGAGAATGCCATCTCAAAGATATAAATGAGGTCAAAGGTTCAAGATAGTCTTCGCTGATCTCCAGAGAATTTCCACCTTGATCTTTTACTTTCTCGAATCTCCGCCCATCCCCTCTTGCCACATAATCTCCTCGAACCCATTTCTGAGAAACTAATAGGCCAATAGTATTCTCCGGTAAGCCTGAATCATATTCAGTTGGGTCGAGCAATGGAGCAAAATTATCAAAACCAGCCCATCTCTGTTCTATATTTATATCCTGATATTTATCAGTTGTATATATAACATAATCTACTGTCACAGGAACTGGCTCATCATCATAATAAGGAACAACAATAGTAGTTGTAAAGTTAGCATAAGATATGGTTGTCAATTCAGAAACGAAATTAACCAACGCTGGTTTTGCATAAGGAAGCTGAGGAACAAATGAATGGGGAGGATTTGTAAACAGGTTAGTTACAATAAATAAATCACCGTAATTTGTCCACCTACCAAGATAAATCGGGTTATCATTACTATTTCCCAAAGTTATAGCTTTTAAATAAAAGTTTTTACTTGCTTCAACTTCCAATGCAAAGAACTTTCCAGCATTTGCGGTTTTGTAATTTCCTCCATCGGCAACAAGCTCATGTGGGAAAAGAAGATCCCTTATCGGCTTTGGCTGAGTCTCCTTAGCTCCAAAGTACTTACATACATTTATCTTCATAAAATTAGGAAGAGGAATTTCTGTTATTTGACCGGCTATGAACGAACCAACTGTATTTACAATATCAGATATATCAAATTTATCAGGTCCCTCAACTATATTTATTTCATTATCTGTTTTTGTGCAATCGAATTTCTCTCCTCCGTTTTTCAAAACCTTCACTACATTTTGAGCTGTCTCTGCTGTGAAACCACCGGGTAAGTCTAACTCACCGGTAGTAGCTTTTTCTCCCAAAAATTTGTTTTCTTTCTGAAGGTCGAGGTTGAATCTGATTTTTGCATCTTTGTAGCAAACTAATGCTGGGTCATCTTGCTTGCAAGGATTATTGAGCATATACTCAAAACCATTTCCCGCCCATCCAAGAGCTTTTGATAAATTCACAGGAATTCCTTTCCATATATCAGCTCCACCTTCTTTGAACCTTAAAAAGTCTGGAGCCCCATCAATTCCTAATGTTCCCGGTAACCTTACTATGAAACCCGCCGGATCATTACTCAAATCACCGAGTAGCTGATTAGCATTACTCAAAATTGCTCCTATATCTAACCTAAGGTCGTGCGAGTTAATAACGTTGAAAACAGCAAGAACAAGCTGAGAAACACTCCCTAAAATGTTCATAAGATCCCA
Organism: Candidatus Calescibacterium nevadense OTU 1; assembly: GCA_000494225.1. Classification (GTDB taxonomy): domain Bacteria; phylum Calescibacteriota; class Calescibacteriia; order Calescibacteriales; family Calescibacteriaceae; genus Calescibacterium; species Calescibacterium nevadense. The sequence continues at coordinate 697 of AWOA01000031.1, read as the reverse complement.
TCTTATTTGGGTTCCTGCTTTGAACCAAACATTTACGAGATTGCCCACCTTCACCTGAAACGGCACCGTAATAGCAAAAACATAATTTTTTGAATCTGGAATTTTTAGGTAGTTTTCAGTTGCCGTTGCAATTTCTGTCATAAGAGCTGTTATTTCATCCCTTTTTAATCCAACAAGATTTAATAAAGTATCAACTATGTCTGTTTGCTTCCCTGATATTCTTGAAGCTTGCTGTACGGGAGCTTGGCCACCTCCACAAATTTGAGGTATAGAACTTCCCAAAAACCCACAAACCGTATTCAGAGCTTTATCTAATCTCTGGAACAGAATCATAGCATTAGAAAAAGTTACGACAACGCTAACGGTCGGTTTATCGCTAAATGTTTGGAGCTCATCTGAACATCCATTATCTCCACAGAATTCTTTCCTTATATTATCATATTTCCCTTGCGATATCAAAGAAGCCATCTTACTATTTGGTTGAACATGAATCGTACCATCTTCCATCCTACGCTCTTCAACAGTAACGCTTTCCTCCTGCTGAACAACTTCTGTTTTCTCCTCTTTACCACATCCCACAAAGAACAAAGATATCGCTGCCGCAAAAGACAAAGACACCAGTAATTTTTTCCTTCCCATATTTTTACCTCCTTGATTTTTGATTTTTATTTTGTTTCTATTTTATTCATTCTCTTCA
>AWOA01000030.1 GCA_000494225.1 Candidatus Calescibacterium nevadense OTU 1 | reverse complement strand
GCGAAATTTTGCTTGCAACATGCGACGGGGTTGGAACTAAGATTTTGCTTGGGCTCAAATACAAAAAAGAAAAATGGTTAGGAAAAGATCTGGTTGCAATGAATGTTAATGATATTCTTGCTATGCACGGCAAACCTAAATTTTTCTTAGATTATATAGGCGTAAATTCATTAGATGATGTTGATGTTTTGGGTATTGTTGAGGGAATTGTTGAAGCCTGTAAGGAATCTGGATGTTCACTCGTTGGAGGAGAAACTGCTCAAATGCCAGGATTTTATAAACGAAAGAGTGTAGAGCTTGTTGGATTTTGCATAGGATTTGCTGATCCCAATTCTCTACCAAAAATCAATGAGGTCAAAAAAGGAGATTTAATTCTTGGTTTCCCTTCGTCTGGGATACATTCAAATGGATTTTCCCTTATTCGCAAACTCATATCTCAGAAAAAAATAAAGATTGATTCTGATTTTGATGGAGAAAAACTTTATAACTTGTTTTTAGTTCCGACAAAAATTTATGTCGAAGATTTTTTTAAAATCGTGGAAAGGTTTAGTTTCCCTAAAGCATCAGCTCATATTACAGGTGGTGGAATCCCAGGGAATTTATCTCGTGTTATACCAGATGGGTTATCTGCTTTTGTTGAAAAGAAAGTTCTAAGAGATATTTCTGAAAAATACTCTCGTAATATTTTTTCTTTGCTTCATAATTTTGTCGAGGAGAGAGAACTTTTCAGAGTTTTTAATATGGGAATTGGGTTTGCGATGATTTATGACGAATCTACTGCGAAAAAAATAACTGAAAATTTTTCTGATGTATTTATAGTGGGGTTTATAGANGATTTCGAAAAAGAAAAAGTTTTAATAGTTTGAATTAAACTTGGAACTTTATTTTTTATGCATGAACGTTTGAGATATACCAAAGACTTTCTGATGAGGCTTGTAATTACTTTTTTTGGTGTATCATCTATCCTTATCACTTTCGCCATAGTTTTTGTTCTTTTTAGAGAATCCATTCCTTTTTTTCGTCATGTTAATTTGGGAGAGTTCTTTTTTGGTAGAGAATGGACTCCTCTTTTTGCCACAAAAAAATATGGAATACTGCCTTTGGTATCTGGAACTTTTCTGATTACAACTATTGCGTTGGGTGTGGCTTTACCGATTGGGCTTACTTTATCAATTTTTTTGAGTGAGTTTGCTCATCACAAAATAAAGGAATATATAAAACCTTTTTTGGAATTTCTTGCTGCTATTCCAACGGTTGTTTANGGATATTTTGCTTTGCTTTTTTTGACCCCTTTACTCAAAAAATTCTTTCCACAAATTCAGGGTTTTAATGCACTTTCCCCTGGGATAACAATAGGGATTATGATTTTGCCTTATGTTATTTCTTTAAGNGAAGATGTGATGAGAGCTGTTCCNCAGTCTTTAAGAGAAGCTGCTTATGCGCTCGGTGCATCAAAACTTTATACTGCTTTAACTGTCGTTTTACCTGCTGCTTTTTCTGGAATCTCTTCCGCATATATTCTTGGAATTTCGCGAGCAATAGGAGAAACTATGGTTGTGTCAATAGCTGCTGGAATGATGCCACAGCTGACTTTTAATCCATTTGAGCCAATTCAAACTATGACTGCATACGTAGTTCAAGTTGCTCTGGGAGATGTCCCTTACGGAACTCCTGAGTTTGCAACAATTTTTGCTGTTGGTCTTACCCTGTTTATTATAACTTTGATTTTCAATACCGCTGCTTTTTTGCTTAAAGAGAGAGTTGTTCAAAAATTTTGACCCCATTTAAATTTTTCAGCTAATTACCAAATCTTTTTTTGGTAAGTTAAAGTTATGTAAAAAAAATATCAAAAAAGAGAATTCAGAAGAAATGAACCAGATTTTTATAGAAAAATTGAAAGTTGAGACATACAATTTTTTCTCTCATGGTCTTAAAGAGAGGGAAAATNTTTTGTGTGGAGTTGATATTTACAGAGATGTTATACCTGAATTTTTAAAAAGAAATCCTAAGGAAAATATTGTCCCTCTCNTAACTTGTGGNAGAATAGAGTTTATTTACACATCAGATAGTTTTTTGAACTTAGATGGTTTTGAAAAGATAGTTGGATGGGATGCCTTGCGACATATAATTTCTGTTCTATCTGGGGTAAAGACTTTGATTTTCGGAGAGACTCATATAGTAAATCAAGTCAAATCTGCATTTTTTGATGCTAAAAAACATGGATGGTGTGGAAACGGGATGTTATGGCTTATTTCAGAAGCTTTAAGGATATCAAAAATTATAAGAAGTGAGATCAATATTGAGGAGAAAAATTTTTCATCGTTTGTTTTAGATAAAGCTCGTGAAATTTTTGGTGATTTAGAAGATAAAATTTTGTTTGTTGCCGGAACAGGAGCGGTTGCTCATGATGTCTTCAAAATTGCAAACTCTTTCAAAAAGCTTATAATATACTCTCATAGTAAGGAAAAAGCGAAAGAAAGGATAGATAGATTAAAAAATTTTTTGAGCTGTGATATAGACTTTGCTTCTTCTGTGAAAGAGGGAGTTGATATTGCGGATGTTGCTGTTTTCGCAACGAGACATCCCGGATTTTTACTCAAAAAAGAACATGTTTTGAACAGACAAAAGAAATTACTTGTTATAGATTTTTCTGTTCCAAGAAATGTTGATCCGGAAATTTCTAATTTTGGGGAAATTTTGCTTTTTAATGTTGATTCAGCGAGACAGCTTTATGTTGAACCTGAAAAATTAGATCTGGCAGAAAAACTTATAGAAAGAGAAATTGTGAAACTCAAAAAGAAACTCGCTTTCCATGAAGATAAAAAAGAACTTGTTCAGCTAAAATTAGATTTTGAATACATAATTTTTGAGCATCTTAAAAAATACACAAATCTTTCTGATGATGAAATAGAAAAAATCTCATCTTCTTTATCTAAAAAATTGCTTTCAAGGTTTTTTGAAGATAAAAAATTAAAGGCATTTGGNGACGGATAAAGTAAGAATATAAAGGTGTAATTCAAATGCAAGATGAATTCAAAAATTTTGGAGAAGATGGGAATTTTGATAATGAAGATAATTCAGAGGATACTGTATCGGAGGATGCCAGTGGTGGAGTGGAGATAGAGGGAGATAAAGTAAAAAATCCTTTCTTCCCTGTTCCAGTTACAAGTTTTAAAAAGGATATCCCTATTCCTGTTATACAGCTTTTTGGATTCGTTATATTTCCTGGTAGTGTTGTACCTGTGACCCTGTCTGATGTTGAATCACAGATAGCTCTTGAACAAGCTATTCAGTCTGGAAGATTTGTTTTTGCGTCTTTGGTAAATGAAAATGCAAAAAGTCAAAAGGATGCGATAAGAAATTTTGGAACAGTTGCCTTCGTTATAAGAGCTTTCAAAGATGGTAATGTCATTAGAGCTCTTTTGAGCGGTGTCTATAGAGCAAGAATAGATAAATTTGTAAGGGAAATACCCCCATTTTTAGTTCAAGTTCAGATATTTGANGATAAAAAACCCATTATTTTTAACCCGGAGCTTGAAGCTCTATCAAGACAGCTTTTTGTTATCTTTGAAGAATACCTTGAACTTCTACCNATAAAACCTCCTCCGGAAGCTATATCTATATTACGAAATATAGATATTCCTGGGAGACTCGCTGATATAGTAGCTTCTAATTTACCTTTAAAACCGTCCGAGGCACAGGAACTTATAGAGACATTAGATCAAGCTGAAAGAATAAGAAAGCTTATAGGAATTCTTATAAGAGAAAAAGAGGTCTTAAAGATACAAGCGGAGTTTTCACGAAGAGTTCAAGAGAACATAGATAAAGCTCAAAGAATCAGGATATTGCAAGAGGAGATAAAAGAAATGCAGAAGGAGCTTGAGAAACTGGAAGGTGTAAAGTCTGAAATAGATGAGCTGAAGGAGAAAGCTGAGAAACTTCCAGATAATGTTAAAAAGGAAGTTTTAAAGCAGATTGACCGTCTCGCTTCAATACCGAAAGAGTCTCCTGAATACACTGTTATTTTGACATGGGTTCAAGAAGTTTTAGCTTTACCTTGGACAGAAGAAACTCAAGATAATCTTGATCTGAAAAGAGCACAAAGAGTTCTCGATGAAGACCACTGGGATCTCGAAGATGTAAANGAGAGAATTTTGGAGTTCTTATCTACCGGGGCTCTCAAAGGTTCTTTATCACGNGGAGCTATACTTTGTCTTGTAGGACCACCAGGGGTTGGGAAGACATCTTTGGGAAAATCAATAGCCCGTGCTCTTGAGAGAAAGTTTGTTCGCATATCATTAGGTGGTGTAAGAGATGAAGCTGAAATAAGAGGTCATAGAAGAACCTATGTCGGAGCTATGCCCGGAAGAATTATAAATGGTATGAAACAAGCTGGATCAAAAAACCCTGTTTTTATGTTAGATGAAATAGACAAGCTATCTTTTGATTTCAGGGGAGATCCTGCATCAGCTTTACTTGAAGTCCTTGACCCTGAACAAAATAATTCCTTTGTTGATCATTATATATCTTTGCCTTTTGACCTATCTCGGGTTCTTTTCATATGCACGGCTAATCAAATAGATACAATTCCTGCTCCTTTACTTGATAGGATGGAGCTCATTTTTATCCCGGGATACACAGATATAGATAAACTCAATATTGCGAAAAAATATTTTATACCAAAGATTTCTCAGGAGGTTGGTCTTTCTCCAAAATATGATGTTCATATTGATGATTATGCGATACTCAGAGTTATAAGACAATACACAAGAGAGGCGGGCGTAAGAGAACTTTCAAGAAAGTTAGAAGCTCTCATGAGAAAATTAGGAAAAAAATTACTTTTAGGTGAAATCAAATTAGATGAGCTGAAAGATGGAAATAGGATAAATATAAATGAGAGTGATGTTGAACAGCTTTTGGGAATCCCACTTTTTTCTGAATTTGAAGATGTAAAAGGTGAATATGTNGGAGTTGCNACTGGACTTGCATGGACGCCTTATGGGGGAGATATAATAAAAATTGAAACTTCTGTTGTACCTCAAGATAGTTCTGTAAATCTTACCGGAAGTTTGGGNGAAGTTATGAAAGAGTCTGCAAGGGCTGCTTTGACTTATGCTAAGGTTAATGCTCAAAAATTTGGAATAGATCAAAGAAAGTTTAAGATGGGATTACATATTCATGTGCCCGAAGGAGCTGTGCCAAAAGACGGACCATCTGCCGGAATTGTGATGTGTATCTCCATTATTTCCGCTTTATCTTCTCTTCCTGTAAGACAATCAATTGCTATGACAGGGGAGATAACTCTGCGTGGAAAAATTTTACCAGTCGGAGGTATAAGAGAAAAATTACTCGCAGCCTATAGGTACGGTGTTGAAGAGGTCATTTTACCTAAGCAGAACCAAAAAGACCTTGAAAAAGTTCCGGAAGAAGTGAAACGAAAACTTAAATTTCATTTTGTAGAACATCTCGATGAGGCAGTATCTATTGTTTTTGGTTCCAGAGTCTTATCTAAAAAAGATAAATCATCAAAATCACCAAAGTCAAATTCAAAAAAGCAAAGTAAGAAAAGATGAAAACTTGAATTTTGATTTATTTTTTGATTTATTTTCTACTCTACTATATCTTCCAACGCCTTTTTTATATCAGGAAAAAGAAATTCAAATCCTTCTGATATCAGAACCTTTGGATACACCTTTTGGCTTGGAGTTATAGTTTCTTCAACAAAGTCTTTTCCAAGCATCAAAGATAGTATTCTTTGTGGTATATTTACAACCTTTTTGTTTTTTATTTCCGCCAATATATTTACTATCTCTTTTGACCTTGCAGGTTGAGGAGAAGTTATATTAACGATTTTTGCTTTGGTACTTACCCGTTCTTCTCCTAATTCATTCTTTTTTTTCTTATCTAGTTCTTTTTCTATCAGAAACATAAACGCNCTTGTTAGATCCTTTATATGTATCCANGAAANAAAATTTTCTCCTTTGCCAAAGGGATTTCCTATAAAGAGTGGTGTAAGAAGTGATTTTATAAATTTTGCATCTTTACTTAAAACTACGCCTATTCTTGTTATTATTGTTTTTATTCCTTTTTCTGCTGCTCTTTGAGCTTCGTTTTCCCACTTTACGCAAACCCTTGAAAGAAAAAGCTTTCCAGGTCCGGATTTTTCATCTAAATTTTCCTCCCCTCTGTCACCATAATATCCGACTGCTGATGCAGATATGAAAAGGTCTGCCTTTATTTTTTCCGCAATATCGGATGTTTCTCTCGTACTTTCTATTCTGCTCTCTTCTATTTTCTCTTTGAGCTTTTCTGTCCATCTTTGGCCTATGTTTTCTCCTGCAAGATTGATCACTATTTTATTTTCTCCTTCTTTTGCCTCTGATATTATTTTTTCTTTCTCATGCCAAAGATAGGGTATTATTTTTGCTTTTTCTGATGTTTGCCAACTTATCTTTTTTATTTTGTCTTTATTTCTTGTCAAAATTATTATTTTTGCATCATACTTTTCTGATAAGTCTTCTATAAGTTTCCTACCTATAAGGCCTGTTGCTCCTGATATTATGAAAGTTGTCATATTTTATTTTTTAATAATATTGCAAAATGCTCATTATATTAACTGTGAAAATTTTTTTTGTAACTTTTGGGAAAGTCATTTATTCTTTCTTTTTGTTTTATAAATCTTTATTTTATTTATGACTGTAAGCGGATTTACAATAATACGCAACGGAATAAAGTTCAACTACTACTTTGTTCAGTCTATACTTTCTATTCTTCCTATTTGTGATGAGTTCATTGTAAATTATGGAGAAAGCGAAGATGATACTCTTGAAAGATTATATGAGCTGAAAAAACAGTATCCGGGAAAAATAAAGATAATAAGAACATGGTGGGATGATTCTATAAGGGAAGGTGGAAAGATATTATCTATTCAAACGAACATAGCTCTTGCGGAATGTTCAGGTGATTGGTGTTTTTATTTGCAGGCAGATGAGGTGGTACACGAAAAATACCTTGACCTTATAAAAGAGAATATGAAAAAAAATCTAAACAACAAAGAGGTGGAAGGTTTTGCATTCAACTACTTGCATTTTTATTCAAGTTTTTGGACATACTTTGATCGCAGACCATTTTACAGAAGAGANGTAAGAATAATTAGAAATAAAATAGGGGTAAAATCTTATGCTGATGCACAAGGATTTAGAGTTTGGGATGAGAAGAAAAATAAATGGAGAAAACCTAATGTAAAACTTCTTGACGCATACATATATCACTATGGGTGGGTTAGACCGGAAAAAATAATGATAGAAAAACAGAAAAATTTAGATAAATTCTGGCACGATGACTCCTGGATTGAGATCAATTATCAAGGAAAAGACAGAATATTTGAAAATTTTGAAGGATTGAAGTTTTTTTACGGAGANCATCCAAAAGTTATGAAAGATATCATTGACAAAGCTACGTGGCAGAAAATCCCATCAGAACAAGATGTAAAGGTAAAGAGCATTTTGAAAAGAATACTTTTGTTTCTTGAAGACAAAGTATTCAAAACCCAGTTCTTTGAACATAAAAATTACAAAATCATATAATTAAATCAAGAAAAACTTGAAAAACAGAAGGTAAGATTCTAACTTATTAAAAAATTTTTTTAACTATGCCAGAAGTTTCTGAAAGAATAAAATCTCTACCAAAATATCTCTTTGCAGAAATAGATGAACTGAAAACTAAAAAAATTGAGGAAGGAGTTCATGTCATAGACCTCAGCATAGGAGATCCTGATATTCCTACTCATCCACTTATTGTAGAAAAAATGATAGAGGAGGTAAAAGATCCTCGCAACCATAGATATCCTTCTTACGATGGTGATGTATCTTTGAGAAAAACTTTTGTAGATTGGTATTATGAAAGGTTCGGGGTCAGTTTCCATCCATCTTCTGCATTAACTTTGATTGGCTCAAAAGAGGGAATAGCCCATTTTCATCTTGCCTTTTTGAATGAAGGTGATATTTCAATAGTTCCAACTCCAGGATATCCTGTATACGGTATTTGGACAAAATTTGCGGGTGGTAAAGTTTATAATGTTGTTCTGAAAGAAGAAAATGGATTTTTAATAGATATAGAGAATATACCGAAGGATATACTTTCTCGTGCTAAAATTTTTTGGCTGTGTTATCCTAATAATCCAACAGGGGCATGTGCTACTTGGGANTTTTATGAAAAAGTTGCTTTTTATGCAAAAAAATATGATTTTGTTGTAGCGGTAGATCTCGCCTACTCTGAAATATATTTTGATAACAAAAAACCTCTCTCCTTCTTCCAGGTCGTAAAAGATGATTCAATTTATGCTATTGAGTTCCATTCGTTTTCAAAAACTTTTTCAATGACAGGTTGGAGAATAGGGATGGCTGTGGGGAATAAAGATGTTATTTCTGCGCTCGGTAAAGTGAAAACAAATACTGATTCAGGGGTTTTNAGGGCAATCCAGATGTCTGCAAAATTTGCCATTGAAAATTACAACAAAATAATTGCAGATATACTGAAAGTTTATGAAAGGAGAAAAAGAAAGATAGAGTCTGCATTGGAACAAGCGGGGATAAGTTTCTTCAAATCTTATGCGACTTTTTATATCTGGTTTCGCTGCGGAGGAAAATCAAAGGAATTCGTAAAAAATGCTCTTGATAAATTCGGAATTCTATTTACTCCCGGTATAGGTTTTGGTGAGGGAGGGGAGGGATTTGTTAGAATATCTCTTACTGCAAAAGACGAGGACATAGAAAAGGCANTTCAACTAATACCTCAACTTAAACANCTGATGTGAAACCAAAAATAAAAAGTAAAAAATAAAAAAAATAAATAGAAGGATTTATTCTCATGATTTCGGATATCACAAGATTGTTTTTTTTGGTAATTCCGATTTATCTGTTTTGGTTTTAGAAAATCTCATTAATTTGTTTCAGTGTTTTGTTATCACTTCGCAAGATAAACCTGCGGGAAGGGGATTAGAGCTAAAACCAAATGCGGTGAAAAATTTTTGTGTCCAGAACAAAATAAGTTTTTTAGATACNGATGATTGGGAGAAAATTTATTATGCGATTTGTGATTTCAAACCTGATTTTATGATTGTGGCTTCTTATGGTAAAATAATACCTAAAAAAATCCTTTCCATTTTAGATCAGAAAAGGAGATTGAATGTTCATCCTTCTTTGCTACCACGGTGGCGTGGACCTGCTCCCGTGCAATGGGCTATACTTTCGCAAGATGAAAAAACTGGCGTTACAATTTGTACCGTTGATGAAAAAGTTGATAGCGGATACATAGTCTTACAGCAGGAAGTAAAAATCTCAAATGAGGATACATATCTTACCCTTTCACGGAGACTTTTTGAACTGGGCTCTGAGCTCCTTATAAAATCTATACAAGATATAATTTCGGGTAGGGCAAAGTTTTTGGATCAGGATGAAAGTTTGGCGACATGGGCAAGAGCAATAAAAAAAGAAGATGGTTTTTTCTCTTTTCAAGAAAGATCNCAAGATATTCACAGAAAGATGAGAGCATTTTATGTTTGGCCCAAAATATTTACAAAAATAAAAGGCGAAACTGTGAAGGTGTATGAAACTTTCCTCCCTGATTTTGACTTTGATGGAAAACCAGGAACAATAGTCAAAATAAACGAGGAATCTTTTTGGGTTCTTTGCGGTGATAAAAAACCAATAGCTATAAAAAAAATACAGAGGCCAGGGAGAAAAGTTGTATCAGGGAAAGATTTTGTAAATGGATTAAGGTTAGAGATTGGNGATTCTGTTATTTGAAATTTTGAAACTTTTCAGATTTGNAGCAGTTCTTCTTGTGTAAGAGGATAAGATAAAAAGAAACCCTGTGCATAGTCTATTCCTAATCTTTTTATTATTTCAAGTTCTTCTTTTGTTTCTATTTTTTCTGCTATTGTTTCTGCATTTATTCTTTTAGCTAAATTTGTANCCATATANATTACTGCTTCTGCTANTATGCTTTGTTTCNCTTCTCCTTCTTTCAAACTTTTAATTACTGAACCATCAATTTTTATGAATTTTATTGGAAGATCATATATATGCCCAATTTCAGAGAAGGCCGAGCCAAAATCATCAATTNCTATATTTACTCCTGCCCTATGAAGAAGCTCTATATTCTTTTTTACTGCTTTTATTTCTTCATAATTTGACTTTTCGCTTATCTCCAAACACAAATCAGTTGGAGGGATACCATGATTTGATAGAGTTTGAAGTATGCTATAAGCTCTTTTTTCTGTTATTGCTCTCGCTGTAAGGTTTATTGCAAATTTGTATTTTCTCATACTCTTCATNATATCTANGGTGTTTTCAAGTATAAAATCTATCAAATCAGATTGCGCTCCCGATGCATCTGCTATATCTATTATATCCTCTGGATTTATATCTTGTCCTTTCCATCTCAAAAGTACTTCAAACATTTTTATTTTCATCTCTTTTAAATCATAAATTGGCTGGAATACAACCGTAATTCTTTTCTCTTCTATTGCTTTTGATATATTCCTTATAACCTCAAGTTTTTTAGGAATTCCTTCTAAGATTTCATTTGCTATCAAATATTCTCCATTTCCTAATTTTGTTGATTGATATAAAGTNGTTTCTAATATATCAAGAATGTCTAGAATATTTTGACTATTTTGATTTTCTGNTGAAAAATAAATATATACTCCTCCATTTGATGATACATAAGTTTTTCTCCCATCAACTTTTAGATGATAGTTTAATTCACTTTTTAGCTTTTTTATTAACCTTTTTGTTTTTTCATAGGCTTCATTTTCAGTTTTTGCTAATGTCTTTACGATAAAACCAAATTTCCTATCTGAAATCCTATAAATTCCGTCTTCTTTATTTTCTCTTCTGCTTTCAATATCTTTCCCATTTGCATTTTTTTCTAAAACTATTTCTTTTAACTTGTGAAATGTGTGTTCTGATATTTCGAGAGCTAATTTNTCTCCANAGTATGCTGATATGAAATCAAAATTTGTTATTTGAACTAAACCTAATATGAAGTAAGTTTTTGGAAAGTTTTCTATTTCATTTTTGATTTCCAAAATAAAAGANCTCCTGCCCTCTTTTTTCTGTTTATCTTTCAATTTTAAAAGCTTCAAAATCAACAAAGGAAGAATCTTTTCCCAGCCTTTTTTTGGCACAAAATCTAATAGATTTCTGCNTCCTAATTCATCAAATAAAGTATCAAATTTGAGGATTTTTTTTACGTTATCACATAGTATAATGAAAGCTTTACTTCCTTCTTTTTCTTCCTTTATTGTTTGATTTTTCAGCTCTTTTTCTGAAATAACAATTATGTCTGAGTTTTTCTTTGATTTTGATATTTCAATTTCCACAAAATTTGAAAGTTCGTTCAAAAATTTCTTTAGGTTTTTTTTTAAAATTTTGGATGAAATGTAAATTTTTATTGGTTCATAAAGAGGGGTCTTACTCTTATTTGCTTTTCTTTTTGTAATATCGTAATTTTTATGCTCCTTTTTTGTTTGGTTTAAATCCTTTTCTTTTAGAGCTTTTTTTGAGAAATTCTTTACTCTATTATTATCTATTACCTCGTATGACATAGCCCCGTTTTATATTCTAAATTAAATAAATTAAATTTAATCTTTTTTTATTTTTTTTTGTATTTTCATTTATCTTTCTAAGTTTTATACATGCTAACTTTTTCTACCTGTATTCCGGATGCATCTCATGGTTGTTTTTAGGTTATTTTTGATTTTTAAAAAAAGGTACTTTTGAAATTGTACCTTCTGATATTCTGTTTCTTATGAAAACTTTTATTTTTGTTCCCTCTTTTAGGTTTTCTTTGAACCATCCGAAAGCTATGGGTTTTTTCAGGACAGCGGAGAAAACAGCAGATGAAATTACTCCTTCTGGTTCAGTTTTAGCNCCGGGATGCGGTACGGGTAAGCTATCAAATATAATACCTTTAAGGTATAGAGGATTTTCCTCAAATCTTTTTTTCAGAATTTCAAATCTTTCTGCTCTTTCCGAAATGAACCTCTCAAGATGTGAGTAAAAAGGTGGTGGAGTTTCTTCTGTCAAATCCATTCCAAAGAGAATAAGTCCGGCTTCAAGCCTTAAAATATCTCTTGCTGCCAATCCGCAGGGTCTTACTTCTCTTTTTATTTCATCCCATAGCTCATAAGCTCTTTCTTTTGGCATAACGATTTCAAAACCATCTTCTCCTGTGTATCCTGTTCTTGAAATGAATACGTTCCCATCTTCTTCAAATTGGAATCTTTTGATCTCCAAGATTTTTTGAGATAAATCAGGAGAAAATTTACTCATTATTTTCACGGTTTTTTCCNGAGATTTCGGTCCCTGTATAGCTACAAAGACTGTTTTATCTGATATGTCCTCTATATCAGCTTGGAATAAATTTTTTTGTTTTTCGTATTCAAGTAGAGCAATATCTTTTTCTTTTCCNCTTGCGTTTGCTACTAAAAAAAATTCATCTTCTTTTTTTCTGAAAACTACTATATCGTCTATTATTTTTGCATCTTCTGATACGAGAAATCCGTATAATCCTTTTTTTTCTTGGTCTGGTTTTCTTGTAAAAACTTTACTTATGAGTTTTTCTGAGTCTTTACCAAGTATTTTTATTCTGCCCATGTGAGATATGTCAAAGAATCCTGCATTTTGTCTTACGGATAGGGCCTCTTGAATGGCTGAACCAAAGTGCAAGGGAAGATACCATCCTGCAAATTCTGTAAAAAAAGCGCCTTCTTTTTTTTCAGCTTCAAAAAACGGAGTTTTCTTGTTCCCCATTTTTATACAATAATTTTGAGTTTTTTCGGTTCGTGAATTTCCATAACCGTTTCCCTAAGCTCCCTACATCCTTTCTTTTTAGAATCTTTCAATCATTTCAGATGAATTATTTGTCTATTTTATATATCCTGCTCGTTTATATATCCTGCTCAACCTTTTTTGTCTTTTCATTTTCATTAAAATAAAGTTAATATCACTTTTGTTATTTGGTGGAATGGTAGGGGAAAACTTTGGGAAGATTCAATAATGTGAAAACCTTTTCTATTTTGAAAAGAACGGGTTAGATTATGTTGAAGTTTGATGATACAATAGTTGCTCCTGCAACTCCGCCGTTTCCATCTGCGATAGCAATAATTAGAATTTCAGGAAAAGATACCCTTTCTATTTTGAAAAGGCTCACAAATACTGATTTTGAACTTCCAGGAAAAATCAAATTTGTCAGGGTATATGGTCAAGATGGTAGTGAAATTATAGATGAGGGGATGGCTGTTTTTTTTAAGGGACCGAAATCTTATACTGGTGAAGATATGGCAGAGATCTATGTTCATGGAAACCCTTTGCTGGTTGATTATGTTGTTGGTTTGTGTATAAAATATGGTGCTCGGTTTGCACAAGAGGGAGAATTCACGAAAAGAGCTTACCTTAACGGGAAGATAACATTAGAAAAAGCAGAAGCTATAAATTCTATCATAAGAGCTTCAACTCTGGAAGGTATAAAGAGTTCTCTGAGAGTTTTGAGAGGGGAATTTGAAGTCTTACTCAAAGAAATAAAAAATGAAATCGTAGATGTTTTATCAAAAATTGAAGCATCAATTGATTTTCCGGAAGATGTTGATTGGGAACTACCTTACGAAAATCTGTATCAAGGGGTTTTGGAAGTTTCAAAAAAAGTAAAGGAAATTGCTCAAAGATGGAAATCCACAAAGGTCCTTATAGATGGTCCAAAATGTGTTATAGTTGGAAAACCTAATGTTGGAAAATCATCAATTTTCAACGCTATTTTGGGACAATCTCGTGCTATCGTCTCTCCTGTACCTGGTACAACTCGTGATTTTATAGATGCAAAAATAGATATAGGAGGCGTGATAGCAACAGTAATAGATACAGCCGGTATAAGAAGAGCTCCTGATCCAATAGAGGAGGAGGGAATAAGGAGAACAAAAGAAGTTTTAAGATCGGCCGATATTGCGATATGTGTTTTTGATTCTTCATCTGATTTCCAAGATGATGANAAAGACGCATTAGAATACACTTTGGTTTCGGAGGCTTTTAAGTTAATATTTGTAATTAACAAAATAGATATAGGCGATTTGAAAAAGTGGGAAAACCTTTTGANAGAAAAGATTTCTAATTTTGTTTCCTGTGACAGNGAAGATAAGAAAGATATATCTATAATTGCAACGTCGGTAAATTATAAAGAAAGTATTGAGAATCTAAGGGCAGAAATAAGGAGTTTTTTGAATGCTTTTAGGTCAGATGAGTTATCTGTTATAAGTACAAGGCAAAAGATATTGTTAGAGGGAGTATCTGATGATGTTGAGCGTGCGGTGGATTTTATGAAAAATTCCGAGTATATAGGAGCTTCATATTCTCTAAAAGANGCTCTCGGGAAAATTGATGAGGTTTTTGGTGTCGGAAGCTCAGAAGAGGTTATAAATAAAATTTTCTCTAACTTCTGTATAGGTAAATAACCTTGCTAGAAAGCTTTTAATTTTAATTTAGAAAGATTTTAATATATATAAAAAAAGGAAAAAAAATAAGAAAAGATAATAAAATAAAAGAATGAGAATTCACGTTCTTGGTGCATTTGGCTCAAAATACAAAGATAAAAATATGGTATCCTTTCTTGTTGATGATAAGATCTTGTTGGATGCGGGAAATGTCTTAACGCCGCTAGGAGATAAAGCTTTTGATATAGAAAATATTTTGCTTACTCATCACCATCTTGATCATATCGCAGAAGTTCCTTTTCTTATATCTGAATCTTTCCCTTTAAGATCAAAACCTCTTCGTATATTTGCAAGCTTAAATACAATAAGAGCTATGAAGAGGTTTATTATGAATAGTAAAATATGGCCAGATTTTTCTGTGTTGAAGTTGAGAAAAAATGGGANCTTTTCGTTGCAATACTATGAGGTGAAGATTGGGCAAATTTTTAAGATTGATGAATATGAGATTTTACCTTTCAAGTCAAATCATATTATACCAACGCTTGGATTTAAGATAACTTCTGGCGGAAAATCAGTAATATTCTCTGGTGATACTTATGTCCAGGAAAATATATGGAAGCTTGCTAATGATGATGAACAAGTTAAATCCATTTTCATAGATGTATCATATCCTGCCCGTCTTCATGATTTGGGAGAAAAAGCAAAGCATCTCTCAACAGATGTATTTGAAGAAGAGCTAAAAAAACTAAAAAGGAAAGTAAAGATATTTGTTATACATGTCAAACCTACATTTTTTGATGAGGTAAAGAAAGAAATAGAGGAAATAGCGGAAAGGTTGGGTTTAGATATCTGCATTCCAAAAGAGGGAGAAATTATCAGTTTGTGATGGGCTTATTTTTAAATTTTTAATTGGTTGTTCCTTTGAGATTCGGTTTTAACATTCAGTTAGTATTTTTAACCTGGTGGCCATCTCATCTGTCTTCCACCAATAATATGGAAATGCAAATGATAAACTGTTTGACCACCTTCTGGGTTTGTATTTACTACTATTCTGAAACCCCTTTCTGCAATTTTCATTTGATTTGCTATGATTTTGCAGGCTTTGGTTATCTCATACAATATTTCCTTATCTTCTTCTGAATCTCCTAAATCTGTTATTTTTTCTATATGTTTTTTGGGAATAACAAGAATATGTACTGGTGCTTGTGGGTTTATATCGTGAAAAGCAACAACCTTTTCATTCTCATATACTTTTTTTGAATTTATTTCTCCACTTACTATCTTGCAAAATATGCATTCTCCTTTCATATTCTTTTGTAATTTTAATAAAGGTGTAATTAGTTTCCAGAAGAAATTTTTTTGTCCAAAAAATTTTAGTAAAAAGCTTCTGAGTTTAGGGTTATGGATAAAACTACCTGTTTTCATAAATTTACCCGTTATTATAAATTTTACATCATATANCTTTCGGTATCATATTATCTTATCACATTATATTTTTTCTTATTATATCTGATATTTCTTTTGCTGATGTATATGGGTCNTTTTGTCCGCTTAATATTTTTTCAAGTTCATCTTTGAATATTTTTGTTTCTTTTATCTTATAGATTATGCTTTTTGATAAGTTGCTTAAAAAATCTCTTTCCAATCTACTTTTTCTCTTTTGTAATATGAGGTTATTTTCTTTTAGGAACTTTTTATGTTCCTCTATTTTTCCCATAAGTTCATCTATTCCCTTCCCTTCTTTCGCTATTGTTTTTATTATCGGAGGCTTCCATTTTATATTTTGACCTATTCCTAAAAGAACCATATGAGATGTATCTAATGCTACTCTTATTTCGTTAAACAGTTTGTCTGCATCGGGTCTGTCTGCTTTGTTGAGAACTATGATATCCGCAATTTCAAGAATTCCGCTTTTCATAAACTGTATTTCATCTCCGCTTTCAGGTGATACAACAAGTACAACTGTATCTGCGATTTTGTGAATTTCAGTCTCAGTTTGACCTGCTCCTGCTGTCTCTACTATTATATTTTTCATTCCAAAGAGCATAAAAAGATTTATTATATCTCCTGTATTTGACGAGATCCCCCCAAATTCCCCTCTTGTCCCCACACTTCTTATAAATACTCCGTTTGATTCTGTTGCGCTTTCAGCATGAATCCTTATTCTATCTCCTAAAATTGCACCACCTTCTACCCTTACTGACGATGGGTCACATAAAAGAACTCCTCCTTTTGTTTTCTTTATAAGTTGTGATATTATCGTACTTTTTCCTATGCCGGCTGGTCCAGTAATACCTATTATATGAACATCCTCTGATAGTAAATTTCTCCCAGTTCTTTTTGATATTTCAGATATTAAAAGGTGACTTTTTTCCGGATTTCTCTCAACAAAACTTATAGCCCGTGATAGCGCATTTTTTTCCCCTCTTATGAAACCCTCTACTATTTCCTCAAACATAAGACAAATTCTATTCATTCAGTTTATTGCATAAATTATTCCAAAAATGTTCCTTTGAATTTTGATCTTTCAACAAGCTAGATTTTTTTCTTCCTGATTAGAATAACTTGGAATATGATAAAAATTTTCCCAATATGATAAAAAATATGATAAAAAATTTTCTAAAAAACAAAACCAAAAATATGGGTGGAAAAAGTAAAATTAAAGAAAGAAAAAAGTAAAATTGAAAGAAAATAAAAAAATAAATAAATAAAAACTATGAAAAAATATATCATTCAGAAGCGGAGGTTAAAAATATGATAACAGAAATTATTTTTTCTTTTTTCAATATATTAGTCTTAGGGAATTCAAGCTTTATATCTGATTACCAAGTAGAAGCAGATTCTAAAATAATTGTTCAGCATGAGCAAAGGAAGGGTAAATATGCGAAAAAGTTAATATCACAGCAGATGGAGGAGGAGGAACAATCGCAAGAAGATAGCGAAGAAGGTGAAAACGAAGAAGAAGAGGAAGAACTTGAAACCATAATAGAAGAAGAACCATCTTTGCCTTATGAATTTGCACAAGAAGAAGAAAAGCCTGAATTTCTCACCTTAAAAGGGTATTTTAGGTCAAGATTTTTCTTCTACTCCGGAATACCGGAAGTTCAAAATTTGGAATTAAAATATAGAAACCCATTTTATGTGCAGTCAAGATTAAGACTTGACCCTTATTTTAATATTTCTCCAACATTAAGGCTTGCAGGTCAGGTTGATGTCCTTGATGATATAGTTTGGGGGGAAGGAGTTAAAGGTTTTACTCNGGGTGAGTTATTGTGTGAAAGTTACAACGGAGGAAATAATTTTTCTGAGTGTAAGGGCATTCCTCGTATATTTGCAGTAAAAAGGTTCTGGGGTGAGATAGACTCAATTTTAACTTTACCTTTGAGCATTAGTATAGGGAGGCAACCTATACATTATGGTTTGGGAATTTTTTACAACGATGGAAACTGGTTCAGAAACTTGTGGGGAGATGCTCACTTTGGTTCAACACAAGATAGACTAAAACTCGGAATAAAATTATCAGATAATTTTAAATTAGACACTGGTTTTGATTTCCTTTTATCTGAACTCGGTGATACAGAAGAAAATTTAGTAAATCCATTTTTAGTCCCTTCTTTCGTATCAGATAATTTTTCTGTATCCTTGTACGGTGGAGCAGTTTATTCGTCATCGAAACAGACAGAATATTACTTTTTACTTCCTTACATTTCGTTAGCCCCTTGGACCGGTTTTTCGGTTGAGGTTGAGGCAAATATTATATCAGGAAATATAGGAAAGGACTTGATTCCGCCTCTTGATTCTTTCAGAAGATATAGTATTTTCGCTTTGAACTTTGCGGGAAGAATAAAGTATGAAACAGGACTTTTGAAATTAATGTTAGACGGTGGATGGGCGAGTGGTGACGATGACCCAAAAGACAATAAAATAAAAACTTGGAGTTTTCATCCAGATTACAACGCGGGTTTCATACTCTTTGAGGATATTATTGCAAGATACACAGGTCAAGGTATAGCTGCGAGAATTGATAATTTATATGGAAAGGGAGGAGAGTTTTTCGGAACAAGAGGGGGAGTATCAGGGGCTTGGTTCATAATGCCAACTTTTGGTCTGTTCCCGTTCGAGGCTGTTGGAACTTATTTGAGTGTTCTTTTGGCTTTCTCAAATCAAAATACTTTGACGGATCCTCTATCTGGTAATCCTTTGTTTGGAAGGGAATCTAAAAAGGGATTACTGGGAGTTGAAATAGATTGGGGACTCAGGATAGGTACAGAGAACTTTGAGCTTGGAACACAGCTTGGATATCTCATTTTGGGAAAAGCTCTTTCCGATGCCTTACCTGAAAAGAAAAACACATTTAAGGCTCAACTCAGATTTACTTACCTTTTCTAATTATATTCCAAGGGGTTCGTAATGTATACATAGATGAAAAAATTTAAAGTAAAGAGAGTTTTCATTTACGATGAAGATGGAATTTTCAAAAATATTCCACTCAAAAGATATGACGCCTTCTTTTCAAATTTCCTTACCCGTGATGAAAAAATAAATTTTATTTTAAGTGGTAAAATCCCAAGCTCTATAAGAGAAGTTATTTCAAAAATTGAAGATTTTAAAATTGATGTTTGCGAAAGTTTTTTAGGAATTGATCTATTTGTTTTCGTAGACGAGAGTAAATTTCAAATTTTGCCTTATCCTGTGTCTGATGATAATGTTCTTGTGCTTTGTAGGTTTGCAGAGGAGGTCAAATCTTGCTTTGTAGTAGATAAATCTGTATATGGAGACTTTGAAATCTTGGAGCTATTCATTTAAATTAAAGATTATTATTAACTTATTTGAATTAACTTATTTGAAAGCTTAACTTTTTCATTTTACGTTAAAACTTACGACGAGTGAATTTACAAGTAAAGTCCATCCATCAGCTAAAACGAAAGCTATAAGTTTGAACGGAACAGATAAAATTATGGGTGGAACCATTATCATTCCCATAGCCATAAGTATTGAGGCTATCACTATATCTATTATAATGAATGGTACATAAATTAAAAATCCTATTTCAAATCCTTTTTTTACCTCTGATATTATGAATGCTGGTATTAGGACATCTGCTCCTATTTCTGATGGATTTGATGGTCTTGATTTTCCTGATATTTTCAAAAAAACATCAAGTTCTTTTTCTCCGACTTGACTTAGCATAAATTTTCTGAAAGGTTCGAAAGCTTGTTTTACAAAGGCTATTTCATCTATTTTCCCCTCAGCATAAGGTTTATAAGCTGAGTTATAGCTTTGCTCTAATGCAGGTCTCATTATATAAATAGATAAAAATAGGGCAAGTCCTATCAGCACCTGATTTGGTGGCACTTGAACAACTCCTATTGCTTGCCTTAGAAGAAAAAGAGCAATAACAATCCTTGTGAAAGATGTCATAAGCATAAGCAGAGATGGAGCGAGTGTTAAGATAGTTAGAAGTAAAACTATCCTTATGGCGTTAAGAAAACCTTCACGACCTTCACCAACTTGAATATTTATGGGGGGTATAGGGGGAGTAGGCGGTTCAGGGCGATTTAGATTGCTTATTCCGAAACTTGTATCTTTAAAAAAAATTATCACAAAAAAAATAAGGAGCACAAGAAAAGAAATCTTTTTTATTGCATGAACCAATTTCATTTTCATTTAATTTTACAAATGTTTTATTTGAAAGACCATTGTAAGATTGAAACCAGATTGGATAAAGAAAAATAGATTTTAAAAGTCAAATTCTTTCATATACAAAATATTTTTAAGAACTTTGAAAAAAATGAAAAAACTTAAAAAATTGCAAAAAGCGCAAAAGTTAAATTTTTTTCTTAAATTGTTAGTAAGCAACAGCAAGAAGTGGAGTTCAAGTTGATTCTTTTACAACTTTTACAACTTTTATAAGAACTCCCCTTTTTGCTGTATGCAAAAATAAAAAAGGAGGCAAAACAAAAAATGGATAAAATAACTAAAAAGGGGGTCAGAGTAAAAAATGGAGGTGGAATGATATTTTCCTTCTTCCTTTTCCTCTCTATCTTTATTTTTTCTGCTTTTATCTTAAATTCTTGCGCGAGGAAAGAAGATAAAAAGCCCATAACTTCTGATGAATCTATAAATTATTCTCTTGAAGGTGTAGATACTGCGTTTAAAGTTAGCTCAGCTTTTGCAAAGTCAGTTGTCTCTATGAGAAGTCAAGATAAACTTCAACAATCCATGATAACAGGAAGAATAATAACAGCTCGAGCTCCTCAGTTAAAATTATCCACATCTCCAAAATTCAGTAAAAACTCTCCATCAAAAAAGGCTAACAGAATAAAATCAAAAACTGATACAGAAAATATATGTTCTGTAACAGAGGATGGAATTAGTATTAATTTTCAAGATGAACAGGAAAACTGGGTATATTTGTCCTTTTCGTATAGAGATAATAATCTGTCTTTATCTTTTAGTTCCAGTGAAGGGGGATTTTGGGTAAATTTTGTAAATTGTAGTGCAATTACTTTGAGCTGTAATGGAATAAATACACCAGAGGATGCTTGGCAATATTTAGACCAAATCACATCGCAGGCTTTCCAAAATTGCACCTTCGAAAGTGTATCTTTCTGGTATCCCAGTGGTTTTGCTTGCTCATTTAATGATTTCGATCATGATCAAAAGTTCTCCGTGTCTTATTCATATTCCCCTTACTCAGATCAGTTCAGCCAACCTATAACTTCTGTGTTTATAGACGAATCAGGTTTTGTGTATGTGAATTACTGCGATCCTCAAGGATTTTGTAATTTTAAAAATTATAGTTGTCCGGAGCAGATATTTCAAAACCTAAGTTGCGGAAGTGGACAGGATGATATAAACTCATTTTATCTCGTTGTAAATAATGTAGACTCTTACTGCTCTCTTACTCACACTGGTTCTTCGCAGGAAATTGGAGGTGGGACCTGTTCCTGGGTAGAAGATGAGGTTAGAATAGAGGTAGGTGGGAAAGCTATTAAGTTTAGTAAGCAGGGAGTTGGATTAAAAGGAGATGTTCTTTTAATCGAATTTTGTGATAAGCGTTTTGAGGATGGTATGTATCTTGGTGAATCCTGCAAAGTTTATCTTTCAGATGTCGCATTGGGCTCTGGGGGATGTCAGTTTCCTTCTGATTGCCAAAGTTTTGGCGATGATATAACATCTGCTCTTCAGTATGCTAATTCTGTTTCTAAAAATTGTTCTGTGAAATTCTCAGGATTCCGGGAGAAAAAAGGGTTTGAAGAAGGTTCTATATCTTGCCTTAAATATGATTTTTCTGGGGATGGCTTGGCAGATATTTTGAGGCTTGAGTATTATCCTGGCGGAGAGACGGAAGTTATCATAAGTGGAACAGGTGATGGAAAAAAGATATCCTGTCAGTTCATCGTAGGCGATAACGGAGATGAATATGACTGTGATGAATATTCTGCTACCGGGTGTTCTGGTAGTTTTTCTGAAACAAGTTGTAATTTCTCGTGTAAAGGTGAGTGGGTTTCATCTGGATATTCAACATCGGAAGGTGGATGCGTTACAGAAGATATAAACTTTGATGGTAAGGATGAATTAATTGTTTTTGTTGGAGGTTTTGTTGGAGGTGAGGATGGAGATGGGCTCTCAGGTGTTGCTATAAGTTCTGATAAAAGTTCTGTAGGATTGGATTGTTCTTTTAGTTCTTCAAGTTTTGACATTAATTGCAAAGTAAAGGTTGGTTCTTGTAATATCGATCAGTGTCCATCAAAAGGGACAGACTTGAAATCTATTATAGCAGGTTGCTCTATGAAAGATTACGCCGAATGCAGTCTCACTTCTGAGGAAGAGAATTGTTTGAATATTGTTTTATCCTTGTTTTCAAAGGAGGGAGATGGTGAAAGTTATTGTTCAAAAGTAGATGAAAAATCCGGTGAGAATGTAGAGATAAGGAAGATAAAGGGTGGTTATGAATATGCAAAGGGTAGTTCAGGGAAAGGATTTACTTATTATACTTGTCCTGAAAGTTCAGAGGTTGATTTTTCTCAGTGTTCTATAAGTGGTTGTGAGATATCTGAAAAGACAGCTGATATTGTAGCGAGTCTATCAGAGTTTGCGAGCGAGGGAACAAAGCAAACCTACACGATGAAGATATCTGATACAAAAGCCGGGATAGAAGGAGAGATAAAAGTTGTTTATTATGTATTAGATGATATAGCTGAAATAGAAGGAAAATTAAAAACAAAATCTGGTGATATAGAATTATCTGGTAAGGTGAAAGGAGATGGTTCTGCTTATATATCTTTGAAAATGAAGCTACCTGATGGAAGAGAAACGAAAGGTGAATTTAGTTTCAAATCAGATGGCTCTGGGACTGGAACGATTACTGCTGATAACAGGAGATACAGTGTTAAGTTCAATGCAGATGGAAGTGGTGAGATATGTGATGAGGCGAATAGATGTGAGAGCCTTTCATAATTTGTAATTTGCTTTTTTTTTTCCCCTCCTAAATAAATCGCTGTTCAATTATATTTGTGTTTAGTTTATATTTAGCCTATATATCTATGCACTTTTTAGCCTCTATTCTGTAATTTAATTCTTTATTTTTTATCTTGTGAGTTTGTATGATTTGATATATATCTTATCATAGTGTGTAAAGATTTTATTGCTGCGTAGAATTCCGGGCTTTTCATTAACTTTAGCATTTTAAATATTGAAGGTTTTTCTTTCTGAGCTTGGGAGAATTCTTCCGTTGCTTTCTTCATCCCTTCTGGTAATTTTTGAGCAAGTTCAAATAGAAGCTGGTGGTTCAGATTTCCTATCAGCCATACCAACATCATAGCATTTGCAACTGACCCCATAATTTCAGGTTTAACTATTGAATTGAACCCTTCCTCAAATCCTTCAAGGAGCCCTGATACGGCACTTAGGATACCACTTTCTTGTAGTTTCTGTACAATTTCTATTATATCTTTTATTGCATCTTTATTTTCTATTAGCGTTTTGATTATATCCTCTATTTTTTCTTTTTCTTTCTCATCAATCCCTTTTATTGTTATTTCCATGCTTTTTCACCTCCTTTTTATTTACCAAAAATTTGGCTGAACCACATCCTCTCAAAAGCGACTTTTAAACCTCTAAATGCCCTCATACCTCCGAGCATCCAGCAATCAGGATAAGGTGCAGTACCATCTATAACCTTTGAAAAATCGCAAAATACTCCGGCTCCCATGTATCCCACATCCATAACACATATTCCTGTTCTGTTATACATAATTCCCATAGATGTTCCTTTTATTTCGTCTATTATTTGTGAAGCTACATAATCTGCTTGGAAATGAGCAAAAACTCCCGCCATACCTATTCCGAGACTTCTTGAAATTATATCCCCTATGCCGAAAATGTTTTTGTATTCCGGATGTCTCAGCAGTTTCTTATCAACTAACATATATCCATCTGCGTTATCGTTTCTGAGTTTGCTGTTTTTGAATACAGGGGCTGCCGGTTGATGCGGAGGAATTATGATTGCGAGATCGTATTCAATTTCTCTTCCATCTTTTGCTTGTATCTTACCATCTTTTATCTTTTCAGTCCAGAAATCACCTACAAATTTGACATTGAATTGATTGAGGAACATTTTGAAAGCATTTACCATAAATGGTCCAAAAGGTTGCATAGGTTCGCTCCATGGATGTATTACTGTTATTTCTGTTTTTTCCGAGAAACCTCTTTGTTCTGAAATATATCTTATCATGAAGGCAAGTTCAAATGGAGCTGGAGAGCATCTATACACTGGTTCTGCCGGGCCAACAACGACTTTTCCACCTCTGAAATTGCTAAGCGTCTCGCGTAGTTTTAGAGCATCTTTCATTTCCCATGCATGGAAAGTTTTCTCTATTCCTGATATTTTTTCTGGTTTTAGAACAGTTCCTAATGATACTACAAGGTAATCATATTCAAGTTCTTGTCCATCAAATAAAACCTTGTTTTTTTCCGGGATTATTTCTTTTACTTCAGAGTTGATTACATTTATGCCTTTTTCTTTTAGTTTTGATAAAGGTCTTGAAATTTCATCGGGTTCTCTTGTTCCTAAAGCAACCCATAGGTAAGATGGACGAAATTCATGGAGAGGATTTTTATCGATAAGGTATAATTCTAACTTCTGATTTTTTATTTCTTCTTTTAGAATTTTAGAAAGTCTTGATGCGACTACCGCTCCTCCTGTGCCTCCTCCTAATATGACAACTCTTTTTTTCATTTTTTTCACCTCCTATTTATACTTTATTTTTTCTCTTATAATAAAATTTGATTTCCTGGTAGTTTAAAAGTGTGAGGTTAAAATGGGAGAATTTTCAAAGAAAATTGAAAAATGATTCCATAAAGAAAAAATAATTAAATTTTAATTTAAATAATTAATTTTTAACATCTTAGTTTATATCCCAAATTTGTAATGAGATCGATAAATAAGGAAACGATATCTTGTGAGGTCAGATAAGAGAATAAGGTTTATAAATGATAAAATTGGTTTTAGAGTCATACACAGTTTAGGGAAAATTTTGTTTATTATTAGGACTAATTTAGATTCAGTATGATTGCTTTAAAACTTATTTTGCTCTAAATGAAAAATATAATTGAGAAAGTAAAAAGTGAAATATCATCCAGTGGTGAAATTATAAATGTGACTTGGTAGAAACTTAACTTCAAAAAAGAGTTTGTGCGAAAAAAATTTGGAAACGCTATAGTAAAATTTGATGATGAAGCAACAAAGGAACTTAAAGAGCATGAAAAGAGAGCTTTGAGAAAACTTGCTGAAATCTAGATAAACTCTCAGCAAAAGCAAATCAGAGAGAAATTAAAGATGGCAATTGAAAGAGAAAGCCAAGAAGAATTTATTAATAAGTTGAGTGAAATTTTTTGGGAGTTTGGATTATTGGTTCAGCAACTTGAAAAAGATTTAGGAAATATGAGAAAAGCAAGAGGAGGAAAAACATTTGAAAAAGTAATTGTGATAAATTTTATTGGTGTAAAATGTGAAATGCCTAAGGGAAAGATAAAAGAAAAATTAAAAAGAATTGACATAGTTATACCATCGGAAGAATTAGCGATAAAGAAACCAGATAGGGCAATTTTTATAACTTGCAAAAGAACATTGAGAGAAAGATGGAAACAAGAAGTTCCCGCTGCTGGACCAAATCAAAGAATATATCTTATTACAATAGATGAAGAACTTTCAGAAAATAAGGTGNAGGAAATAATGGAAAGAGGGCTCATANTTTTTGTCAGAGATGAAATTAAAAAGAGATTCAAANACAANGNTTGGGTAAGAAAACTATCAGATCTGCCGAAGGAGGTGAAGATATGACATGAGGCAATTGAGCTTGTTTTATGAAGAAAAAAGAAAAAGTGAGTCANCAAAATTCAAGCGTCAAAGAGATGAATCACTTGATTTCAAAGGCATTCAAGCAGGTCAAGGGATATATGCCATCCACCCGTATCCTGCAATGTTTCACTTTATGTTAGTAAGGAAATTTATAAAGGAGTTCTCAAAGGAATTTGACCTTGTTTTTGATCCGTTTTGTGGTTCTGGTGTTTCTGCCGGAGAATGTCTCAAACTTAACAGAAATTTTATAGGATACGATATTAATCCGCTCGCAATACTTATAGCAAAAGTTAGGACTGCATCACAAGATATAGAAGAAATCACAAATACGCTTAAAAAAATTTTTTAATTGATAAAATCGCAAGAAGTAAGGTAGCAAGGCAGGTGGAAATGATAAAAATGCTTTTGGAAAGCCTGGGTGCTGTCAGCAATTTGTAACTTTTTCAACCATTACTGGTGTTGGAAAAAATGAATTGCTATCAATAATAGAACAATATATCGGTTCGGTTCAAAGGGGAAAAAAAACATCTCAAGGACCCAAGGTCGTCAACCTCAGAAAGTATCTTAAAAACTTTGCGTTCCCTTCTCCCTTGATGATTTGATCAAGCCGAACACCATATAAAGATTTGTTAGAATGATGACTTGTGTTATAAGCGCTTGATTTATTTTAGGTATCCCTAAGTTTGGTGAGATTGAGATAAAGAGCAAAATGTTTATCAGACCACGTGGAGCAATGTAAATCAACGGGATGATTTGTTCTCCAATTATTTTTAAGGTCAAATATCTTGTCCCGATTATAAGTGCTGTTATCACAACGCTTAAGAGGAGGACATCGGGTTTGAGTATTTCTTTTGTTTCCAGGGTGTATCCAAACAATAGAAAGAAAAATGACCTCACGAGGAAGGTTAATTCAATGACAAGATTTTGAAATTTCCCGATCTCTTCTTCCACTTCCTCAAGTTTTACAAATTTCAAATTCAGGAAACGATGAATCTTGTTGAAGTTGGCGAGCGAAAGTCCAAAAATTAGAATGAATATAAGCGATGGCAGATGAAGAATTTTCGCAATTGAATATATCAAAACGAGCATCAAAATCAGGGGGATAAATTTAACTTGGTGGTTTAACTTGCCGAGCATGGATATCAAAAAAGCGGTTGATGAAATTGAAATTAAGACCATCAGTAAGAGTTGAAAGAGCATTGAAAAGATTGTACTCAAGTCAAAACTTTCCGCGGCTTGTGATATGAAATTAAAAGAAATTATTCCCAGGATGTCAGATAAACTTGACTCATAGATGACAAACTCGCGAAGATGTGTTGTAAGATTTGAGGTGCTCGGTATAGCAATTGAGCTGCTTATGACTGAAAGCGGGACAGTATTTATTAGGGCTTTTTTAAATTCAGTTTGAAAAATTATGTGGAAAATTAGGGACAAAGAAAAGACAATGACTATGAANGATAGAATCGCTGACGTCATGGAACGTATGATATATTTGATTTTATCTCTTTCAATNTTAAGTTCGAATGAACCCTCAAGAACTATAAGTATAAGCCCAAGCGTTCCCATAATTGGGAGGAGATTTTGAAAGTTTGGGATGTCGGTGATATTAAGCAAAAAGAAAATCTGTGATATAAACCATCCTATTAAAAGCAGCACGATAACAGTTGGTATTTGTGTCCTTGATAGTGTTAAATCCAGAATATAGGCGGTTANGAGNAGAATNCTTAAAGTTATCAAAGATAAGTTTTCCATAAGTTTTCAAGATTTTTATTTATTTTAAAGATTTTTATTTATAATTTGCAAAAATTTCGGGAAATCATCAAATCGTTGGTCTTCGTCTCTTTTTTTATTCGCTTTTTTTGTTAAATTTTTGAAAAAATTAGTCGTAAGCTGTGGCGAAGGTTGAACTTGATGAGCTTAGAAAAAGATTAAAGGATATCAAGATCGTTGCAGTGACATTGATGGGAATTTAATTCCTTCAGATGATAAAGTTGTTGAGAGAACAATTCAACGAGTCAAAGAATTGAAGGATCACGGGGTTAAATTTACGATTATAACAGGACGTGCTCATTCCGCGTCTGTAAAGTATGCTAAGATACTCGGTGTTGATGAGCTGATAATTTCGTTAAACGGGGCCTTAGTTAAGTTTGTTTCCCGATTATCTATTTTTCCTTAAATATGATCATCTTGCATATCTTGGGGTGAGGTGCAGGAGAATTTCAAAGACGACGGGATTGAAATATGTCCGAAAGTTTTTCAAATTGAAGTGCAGGAAATCGCAGGCATTGGTGATTTTTACAATGATGTTGAATTTTTGAAAAGCGTCGGAGTTTATGTTGCAAGGAGAAAAGCAGTGTCAGACGTAAGATTTAACGCTGACTATGTGACTTCAAGACAAATGATGAAAATGGTGTTGGTAAGTTTCTTGAAATTTTGTTTGATTCAAAGAAAAGAGCTTTTATATGGTATATGGATAAAACTCTCCAAGAAACTTGGGTTATAGTTTACATATTTTCATACATTTCATTTCCGTGTTTTTTATTTTATTGCTTCTTCTACTAATTGAGATATATCTTTGACCTTTACTTTTTCCTCTAAACCTTTATATTTTGTTGCGTCATCTAACATTATCATGCAGTATGGACAAGCAGTTGCTATTGTATTTGCTGAAATTTCTTCGAATTCTTCAAAACGTGTGTAGTTTATTCTTTTTCCTCTTTCTTCTTCGTACCACATTTTTCCGCCACCTGCTCCACAGCACATTCCTCTTTCTCTGTGTCTCAAAACTTCTTTTATCTCACCATCAAATGTAGATTTGAGTATAAATCTCGGTTCATCATAGATTGAGTTATATCTTCCAAGATAGCAGGAGTCGTGGTATGCTGCTGTGCCATCTCTTATTTTCTCAACTTTTATCTTACCTGTTTGAATAAGTTCCTTTATGAAGACTGTGTGGTGTATAACCTCAAATTCTCCACCGTATTGTTTGTAATCATTTTTCAAAGTATGGTAGCAGTGAGGACAGTGGGTTAGAATTTTTTTCACTCCCATATCTTTGAGTATGGCGATATTTTCTTGTGCTATCATAGCGAATAAACCTTCTTCTCCAAGTCTTCTTGCAGGGTCTCCTGTGCATTTTTCTGCGGATCCGAGAACGGGAATATCTAATCCAGCTGCTTCAAAGATTTTTTTCATTGATTTTGTGATTTTCTGTCCGAGTGGATCGAAGTAACCAGCACATCCTACCCAGTAAATAAAATCTGCTTTTTCTCCGGGAGAGAGAATTCTCAAACCTATACTTTTTGCAAATTCGTCTCTGTTTTCTGGGGAAAGTCCCCATGGGTTTCCTTGGTTCATAACTTTTTGAAGAGTTTTTCCTGCTGTTGCGGGAATTTTCTGGTCAAAAACAAGATATCTTCTCATATCCATTATGAATCTTGGATGTTCTATTCCAACTGGACATATCTCCTCGCAGGCTGCGCAGGTTGTGCAGTCCCATATTTCATCTTCTGTTATCTTTTTGCCGTCCACAAGTAGTTCTCTTTCTTGGATACCTTTTATGACTTTTGGCCCGTCTTCTTTGAGCCTATCTTTTAGTTTATGAACAAGATGCATAGGTGAAAGGGGTTTTTGGGTAATTGAAGCCGGACACAAATCAGAGCATCTCCCGCACTCTGTACAAGATATGAAATCAAAAAGTTGTTTCCACGTGAAATCTTCTATTTTTCTGACACCATAGTACTCAATTTCTCCTCTTTCAAGCTTTCCTATATCAAGTGGTTCTACATTACATTTTGTTCCTTCTACTCTTCTGAAAAGTATGTTTGGGATTGATGTTAATATGTGTATGTGTTTCGAGAATGGGAGATAATTTAAAAAGAAAAGTACGGTGAGAGAGTGTCCCCACAGAGCGATTTCTCTTATTATATATATTTGATTTTCAGTAAGGCCATAGCCTACCATCATTGCTCCGAAAACTTTTGCGAATGGAGAAAATGCGAAAGTTTCTCCTTCNAGTAAAAGAGCTCCCGCTTTGCCTACAAGAGAAGTTGTTGCGATGATAAATATAAGGAAAAGGATAATTATTGCATCAAGTGTGTTTTCAAGTCTTTTTATTCTCAGAACAAATCTTTGAACAATAGACCATCCTATCGCCACAAGTACTAAAAATTGAACTATGTCCTCCGCGAGTAAAAATGCTGGTCTGAAAGTCGTATTAATTATAGGAAGTCTAAAATGTGGGATCACGAGTTCTATCCATCCTTCAAGGGTTTCAAGTGAGATTATCATAAAGCCCCAGAAAAAGAAGAAATGTTTTATTCCGGATGTAAGATATCTCATCGGTTGATACTGAGCAAATGCATCTTTTATAACTGTGAATATCCTTTTTGGTATGTTATCCCATCTTCTTTCGTATCTTCCAACTAATACATATCTTAAAAGTTTTCCGAAGTTGAAAAAGAAAATTCCCCATGCTAATACAAAAATCACAAGAAACGCTATTGGTCTTATAACCTCATATCTTAAAAGGTTCGATGGATCAAGCATGATTTTGACCTCCTTTATATTCAGTATATAATAGGTTGTGAATCAATATTTTCTTGTTTTTTAGATTTTTATTGTTTTATTTTCTTCTAACGCTTTGCAATTTCTTTGTTTATTATGTGCATGATATATTCGCTCTATATATTTTATAGGGAGAAATTTTTTATATAAAAATTTTAGGTTTGGCAGAGGGTTTTATAAGTTTATAAGTTAATCCGATAATCAAGAAAGAAATTATTTGTCTGATAGTTTGATTTGTAATTTTGGGGAGATGAAAGATAAAATTTGGGTAGAGAAGATAAGTTTTAGAGATTTTCTGGCGTCGTGGATTAATGAGTTCTACAACCAGCAGAATCCGGATGAGCATTTTCTCACTTTACCAAAGATTTCCGATATTATGGCAGTTTCAATTCTTGCGTTTATCAAGTCAAGAAATTTTTCCGATTTTAAATTTATCGAACTCGGTGCTGGTGATGGGGAACTCTCAGAAGCTTTGATAAAACACTCTCGAAAGTTTAGCATGAAGATTTCGGAGGCTTNTCTTGTTGAAGCAAGTTCATCAAGAATAAATAGATTGAAAAGGAAGTTCCATTCGTACGATGTAAAATTTAATGTATCCGGTGAAATTCCTTTTTTAAAGGACGATTTACCAACTATTGTGATCGCAAATGAGTTTTTTGATTCTTTGCCTTTTTCTGTTGTTTTTTATTCAACGAAACAAAGAATTTTGAAAGAATTATTTATACTGCGCAGTTCAGATGGGGAACTTTTCCCTCTGTTTGATCAGCTTTTACCTGAAACTAAAGATTTTGTGGAAAAATACTATAATGAGGAAATTAAGTTGATAGAAAGTGTCTATTATAGTGATGATATTTTCTTTTTTGAAGTTTGTCCCGCTTTTGAATATGTATTGAATAAGGTAAAAAATTCGTCTATTCTGATATTGTGTGATTACGGTTATAGGTTTTTTGAGGAAAGAAGACCACAAGGTTCTGTGAATCTTCACTGGAAATTCTCGGCTGAAAAAATTGATTTTTTTGATCTCAGAAAATTAGCCGAAATTATAAATTCATCTTTTGGGAAAAAGGACATTTCTTTTTTCGTTGATTTTTTTGTCTTAGAGAAAATTGTTCAAAGTCTTGGATTTGAAACCAGTATTTCTCATCTTTCTTCTTTTATCTTTTCTAATCTATATGAAAGTAGGAATTATGTTGAGGAAATTCTCTTTTCTGATAAATTACCTGAAAATGAAAGGTTAAAAAATATATTATCTTTTTCAGATATAATGAAGGGTTGGGGAAACTTTTTTGTTCTGATAGCAGAGAAAACTCAGATACCGCATAATCTAATCTAAAAAATTCATAATCATCTAATCTAAAAACTTCTTAAATAAAAAATTTCGTTTTTACTATTTAAGATAAGATATGGGAAAATTTTCAAAAGTTCTTTCTGCCGGAGTTATAGGAATAGATGCTTATGAGGTTGAGGTTGAGGTTGATATCTCTCAGGGAATTCCTTCTTTCAATATAGTTGGACTTCCTGATTCTGCTGTAAAGGAGAGTAGAGATAGGGTCAAGAGTGCTATAAAAAATTCTGGTTTTGATTTCCCTTTAAGAAGAATTACAGTTAATCTCGCACCGGCTGATATAAAAAAGGAGGGATCTTTTTATGATTTGCCAGTAGCCTTAGGAATTATCTCCGCAGAGGGAATCGTGGATTCATCTAAACTTCAAAATTTTATATTTGTTGGGGAGCTATCTCTTGATGGTAGGTTAAAGGGTGTAAATGGTATAGTCTCAATAGCTGTTTACGCGAAACAAAAAGGAATAAAACTAATTATCTCTGAGGAGAACACAGAAGTTGAATATATAGGTGTTAAGGGATTTTACGCAAAAAATCTTTTGGAAGTTGTAAAGTTCTTAAAAGGTGAGATAGAGCTTGCTCCTATAAATTCAAAGAGTTTAGATTCAAGTAAGTCTATTTACTTTGAGGTAAAGATTGATGATATAAAGGGGCATGACTTTGTCAAAAGAGCTCTCTTTGTCGCAGCTTGTGGAGGGCACAACATGCTAATGATAGGTCCTCCCGGAGCCGGAAAAACATTGATAGCAAAATCAATTATTTCAATTTTACCTCCACTTGAAGATGAAGAAGAATTTGAAGTAATGAAAATATATTCTGTTGCTGGAGTAAAGAGGGAATTGGGGACAAGACCTTTCAGAGCTCCTCATTACACAATATCAGACGTTGCTATGGTTGGTGGAGGTTCTATACCGAAGCCGGGGGAAGTATCTCTTGCACACAGAGGAATTCTTTTCCTTGACGAGCTACCAGAATTTAAAAGACATACTCTTGAAGCTTTAAGGATTCCAATTGAAGAAAAGCGTGTGACTATTTCTCGTGCTCAAAGAACCATAACATTTCCCGCAAGTTTTCAGATTATTTCAGCTATGAACCCTTGTCCTTGTGGAAATTTCAGAAATCCGAAAAAGGAGTGTAGATGTACTCCTTCTCAGATAAAGAAATATATCTCAAAAATATCTGGACCTTTGCTTGATAGGTTTGATATGTATATTGAAGTTCCTGCTCTTGAATCTGACGAAATCTTTTCTTCAAAAAATACATCACAAACAGATAGTTTCAGAGAAAAAGTCATTGAGGTCAGGCGAGTTCAACGGGAAAGGTATAAAGACTATGGATTTTTCCTTAATTCTGAAATACCTCCATCTCTGCAAGATAAGTTTCTTGTGCTTGACGGGAAAGGAGAAGAGATTTTGAAGGATGCTATAAAAAAGTTTTCTCTGTCTGCAAGGGCTGTTTTTAGAATTTTAAAAATATCAAGAACCATAGCAGATATTTTTGGGAGTCAAAATATAAAACCTGATCACATTCTTGAAGCTTTGCGTTTCAGAAAAGCGGAAAACTTTTTTAAATTTGATTACATCTGATATGCTGAATATTTGAATAATAAATAAAAATTTCTGTCATTTTTATCCAAAACATAAAAGAGTACTTATAACGTCTGAAATTTAGTATTATTATGGTGATACTAATCCGTTGTTATTTCGCAAAACAAAAATTTGTAAAATTGCTTAAAGTATAAAAAGTATTTGTTGAAAAACAATACAGAAAAAATTGAGGAAAGGAGGTAGCAATATGATAAGGAGAAACAAAAACAAAAAAGATGAAAAAGGAAATATAGTAAAAGTAAAAAAGTTTTTATCTCTTGCCCTTTTGTCGGTGGTTATTCCTTCTTTTTGTTCAGTTTTTTTAGTTTCTCATTCGTTTGCTTTTTATCTCTTGCCCTTTTGTCGGTGGTTATTCCTTCTTTTTGTTCAGTTTTTTTAGTTTCTCATTCGTTTGCCGAGCCTATGGATTTTTACTGCTCCGGACCCAAATCTCGTATGACAGGATGCACAGGTATTGCAGCTTCCGGTGGTTATGAATCCGCTTTTTTTAACCCTGCTCTTATATCTGCTAAAAAGAATTTTGGTCTTGGATATCTTTTTGCATCTCAAAAAGTTGAAGTTCAATTAGAAGGGAAAAAATTAGATAAAGTTGGGAATCCTCTTGAAAATGTTTCTCAAATTAATGCTGGTCTTTCTTGGCGTTTATCTGACCTCCCTATTTTTGAAGAAAGTAAGGTTCTTGAACATATATCTATTGGTTTGGCTGCTCTTTTACCAACTGGAAAACAGCTAATAAGGGTTGGAAATGTTGCAACAAGAACACCAACAACTCTCCTTTATGGCAATAGAAACTCGCATTTCTCTGCGTTTGCAGGACTTTCAGGAAACATCCCAGTAGCTGAAAACTTCAAATTGTTTTTAGGTGCAGGAGGATATTTCTTTGCAGATCTTCCAATTTTTGTTGATGCTAATTTATCTCCTGATAAAGACCTTGTAATTATCGATGGTGCTCTTGAAGGAAAACCCGGGCTTATTGGTGGTGCAGCGGTGGAATACTCAGCAGAAAGTATATATATGAGAGTCGGGGGAGTTGTAAGATCATCTCTTTATATAGATATACCAACAAAAATTAATGCTTATCTTACGGGAGAGAAAATCTTGTCTTTAACTGCTGCGCTTGCTGATTCTTTTGTGCCGGGGCTTTTTGGTGCCGGATTAGCAGGTGGATATAAATCAGAAGCTTTTAATATTCATCTTGGATTTGATTTCGCAATATATCAGTTCTCAAAATTCAAACCTTCTCTTTTGGAAGTTCAAAGTATTGAACCACAGGAGATCGGTGAAACTTTATCCGGGCTCTTACCAAAACACGAGCTAAAATTAAAAGATATAAATGTAATAAGAGTCGGAGGCATGGGAGAAATACCAGCCGGTAAAACAAAATTTCTAATAGGAGCAGGTCTTTCTTTGTTCCCATCTCCTTTCGAAAGCCAAACGAACCTCTTCTTTGTTGACTCCGATAGAATGATTTTATCGGGTGGATTAGGAATTTCTACTCCATCTCCATTTTTGCTAAAAGGTGAGCTGGAGTTCATAATTTCAGGTCAGCTTCACACTATATCTCAAAAGCAAATTTCCTCACAAGGGGAAACAGCTTCTATAAAAGGTAATTTACCAGTTATTTCTGCTGTTTTAAACATAAACTATTGATTTTATAAACAAAACTATTTGAGCCTACATTTTTGGTGTATTTTTTCGTGGAGAAGAGGTTAGAAAAATTTTTGACTTTTGTATACATTTGGCAAAATTCATTATTGATACAAAAAATAAATAAAGCAATATAAAATCATAGAAGAAGTTGAGGTAAATCATAGTTAAAAAAGGAGGAAAAATATTATGATAGGNGCAGATGAAATATCAAGTATTATAAAAGAAAGAATAAAAGGAACGGATTTTGAAGCTCGCTTTGATGAGGTAGGAGTAGTCACATATGTTGGAGATTATATCGCACGAGCATATGGACTCTGGGAAGCTATGGCAGGTGAGATCGTTGAATTCTCATCAGGACACAAAGGAATAATCTTAAACCTTGAAGAAGAATCAGTTGGAATAGCTATAACTGGTTTGACAGAAGGAATAAAGGAAGGAGATATAGTTAAAAGNACNGGAAAGCTT
This sequence comes from Candidatus Calescibacterium nevadense OTU 1, assembly GCA_000494225.1. GTDB lineage: Bacteria > Calescibacteriota > Calescibacteriia > Calescibacteriales > Calescibacteriaceae > Calescibacterium > Calescibacterium nevadense. The sequence continues at coordinate 11,580 of AWOA01000030.1, read as the reverse complement.
TTCGAGGTCCCAGTTGGGAAGGCCGTTCTCGGAAGAGTAATAAATGCAATCGGAGAACCAGTAGATGGTCTTGGACCAATTTCTTACGAAGAGACAAGAAAGGTTGAAGTTAAAGCTCCAGGTGTTATAATGAGACAACCTGTAAGAGAACCCCTTCAAACAGGAATTAAGGCAATTGATGCTATGATACCAATAGGAAGAGGTCAGAGGGAGTTGATAATAGGAGATAGACAAACCGGAAAAACTACGATTGCTATTGATACTATAATAAATCAAAAGTATGCAGAGCCTCCTGTCTACTGTATATATGTTGCAATAGGACAAAAGCTTCAAGCTATCGCACAAGTTGTTGATACTCTGAAAAAATTTGGAGCAATGGAATATACTACTGTTGTCGTTGCATCTGCATCTGAGCCTCCGACTTTGCAATATATTGCACCCTATGTTGGATGCACAATAGGTGAATATTTCAGAGATAATGGAATGCATGCCCTTATTATTTATGATGATCTATCAAAACATGCGCAAGCATACCGAGCACTTGCCCTACTTCTGAGAAGACCACCGGGAAGAGAAGCTTATCCGGGGGATGTGTTCTATTTACATTCAAGACTTCTTGAACGTGCAGCAAAACTATCTGATGAACTTGGAGGAGGNTCTCTCACNGCTTTACCAATAATTGAAACCCAAGCAGGCGATGTCTCTGCATACATACCAACAAATGTTATCTCAATAACAGATGGACAGATCTATCTTGAACCAGAACTTTTCTATGCGGGAGTTCGTCCGGCTATAAATGTTGGAATTTCTGTATCTCGTGTTGGTGGTAATGCTCAAATCAAAGCTATGAAAAAAGTTGCTGGTATGCTCAGGCTTGAACTTGCTCAATACAGAGAGCTTGAAACTTTTGCTCAATTTGGTTCAGACCTTGANCCTGCAACTTTGAAACAAATAGAAAGGGGAAGAAGGCTTACAGAAATCTTAAAACAAAATCCACACGACGTCCTTGCGGTTGAAAAGCAAATTGTAATAATATATGCCGGAACAAGAGGCTATCTTGATAAATATCCTGTTCAGCTCTGCCGGAAATACGAAGAGGAACTCTATAAATTTTTAGAATCAAAGTATCCAGATATTCTCGAAAATATAAAGGAAAAGAAAGATTTGACGCCGGAAATTGAAGATAAGCTAAAAAAAGCTCTTGATGATTTTGACTCATATTTTTCTTCTCTTGTAAAACAACTATAAACCAGAAAAAATCTTTTCGCAATTTGTATTTTTTTCTTTCCTACTAAATAATAATATTAACTTTTCTGTAAATTTTTAAATTTTTTGTAAAACAATCTCTAAAAACTTCTTTAAATCAAGATAGTTGCTAATGCTAAAAATCAGTTTCAGGAAGAAACTTTCATTTTTGAAAATTACAGATCCTGGAAAAAATTTGATTTTTTTGCTCAAAAGTGCAAAAATTTGGGTTTTGACCGCTCTCTTTCCCTTGTCTGATGAGGGCTCCAGAAGTTGTTCAAAATCTTGACTTTTTTTTTTGCAATGATTATTATTTTTTCATATAAGAAAAATGAAAAAACAGAAAAGGAGGTAAAAAATATGGGGAATAAAAAGTTAATCCGGGGAGTATTGATGGTATTTTTTGGTTCTTTTGCGGCTTTGCTCTTAACAGCAGTTCCGGTAAATGCAAAGAGACTCCAAGAAATGCATCATTCTATAACTCTGGATACTGGTAACCCGTATGCTGCCGGTCCAAAAGACCCAATAAGATGGGGCGGACTTCCTCAGGTCGCTCCTGGTTTCATAACTCGTTCTGCGCTTGAAAAACATAATCTGGTAATAAGATTGACAGAAGGAGGTCTTAAAGAAATAGGAGATCTTATTTCAGATATCCTTAAATACGACCCTTCTGTTGCTAACCTTATAAACTACTTTGCTATGGCATTTTTAGATAGATGTACAGATACAAAAGTGGTTGCAGATTTTTGGGATTCTTTATTTGAATTCCAAGAATGGCTTACACAAAATTACTCAGACAACGCTACAAAATATTATTACTACCAAACTGTAGCAAACTATGCTTGTGGAATCTTTCCCGCTTCTTCCGGTTTTAGCTACGGAGAAGGTGTAACGCATTGCTTTGGGAATGAAATTTATTTTGAATATATAGGTGGATACAACCCAACTGGAACTTGGGACGAAGGAACAAATATGTGTAAGGACGATGGGAAAGGTCTTCTTTCCTTATGTTTACCTATTCCGCTTCTTAACGATGAAGGAGCTCCATTATGTGTTAATGCTGTAATATACGGACAAGAAAGAAATAAACAACCCCTTAGCCCGAGTGCAATAAGATATTACTCAGGAGGTTTTGTATGGAGCCCGTTTGGAAAATGTGCTTCTGATTTACCAGGTATCTGTCCCACATCGCAGGGATGGGATGACTATTACTTTTTGGATAGAGTAACAGGGAATAGATTGATAGCAGATTATAATAGAAATGGTATAAGGGTTACACTTCGACAAAATATAGGAGAAGACTATCCTGCAACTGCTACATGTGAAGGAGATTTGACAGAACACACAGCAGATGATAGATTAGATATCGGAATTGAGATATCAAACTTTGAAATAGCATTAACATTTACATCGCCTTATGTAGACTCTCAAACAAGATATGTAGATTGTAATTGGGTTTCGGGTACCTGTCAGTTTAATGATGGTGTTACAACTTTCCCGGATGCTCTCTCTTATTGTTTCAAAAATAGAGCCGCTGTAAATGATGAACATATATGTGACCCACAATTTGATAAAGGTGCAACAAATTATGTTTATGATCCAGCACGCGTTATATCAAACTACATAAATGGAAGAGCATATGTGAGGATACCAATTTTAGCTTTAAGATTAGGAATACAAATAAAAGGAAACTTCACAGATTGGACAAGCTATATGAATTGGGAACAAATGGTCAGAGGTCTCGGAATAAACTTGAAAGCCTTAGATGTTGTAGCAGGTGTTGCATATGATTTCGTACCTATGAGCGACTCAATAACAACTCCTGCTTGTCACTCAACCTCATGGAACCAAGTTGGGTCGGTTCAGTACTGTCCAGAATATAGAGTTTCACAGAAATTTGCAAAAACTCTGATATGGCTTGATGCAGTCTTAAGAATGATTGCCGTTGATAATTTTAATGTGTCTTGTATTTCTGGGCATACACCAACTCAGTATGATACATGTATAGCATACTATTTATTCCCTGGGCAAGTTTTTGACCTAAAAGATATAATAGAGAGTCTGAACCCAATAGATCACCCGGTGGAGGAAGTTGTTTATGTGGGACCGACAACATACTATGAACACAAACCAAATAAGATTTTTATTGATTTTGGTTTCACAAATGATTTCTGGGCTGATTCAGCTGGAATTATTATAGCGGCAAATGTCGGAGTTGATATAAGATATGTTATGTGGAACTCCGCTGCTACAAGCATAACATATGTTAAAAATGCCGTATTCAACGATTACGTTTCAACATGTGTTAGTTTTGCTTCTGCTGCTACTGCTGCAACGAGCCCAATAATACCAATACCTGAATGCCAACCTCAGACGGGTTGCCCTTCGTCTGTGCAAACTGTCGCAAGTTGTACTATTGTAAACGGTGGTTCGAATCCGTATGTTTTTGCTACGCAATGGTTACCAGAGGCTCCATCTCCCTCAACGTTGGGAGAAGGTAGATATGGATATTCAATCACAAATTACTATGTAGGTATAGGTATCCACCACAACTTGATATCAAGGGTTCTCTTTGAAGCAATAGGAGATGGTCTTGCTTGTATATGGGTAGATAAATATACACCTTTGTTGGGAGGCTTTGCCGGCGGATTTTTAAACACAGATTCGTTTGGGTTCTTCATGCCAAAGCTTAAAGACCAATATCCTGGAAAAGATATGGCTATAGAGGTTATTCCTCTTTACAAAGATCCAGGAAACCCATCTGGAAACTCAGGCGGAGCAGCTGATTATAACACACCTCTATCTGTTGTAGCTTATGCAAAAACAGGTGGTCCAACTTTCAGACCTGTCCTTTCTGTGTATTCGCAAAACTCAACAAGAGTGGATTTCTGGGATGAATTTTTGGATAACTCAACCTACGGTTCGTCTTTTACGATGTTTGTTCAACCTTCAACTTGGTTTGATACAGCAGACCTTATGATAGATATTCCATACCTTGACCTTTCTTTCAATGTTGTCACAACAGGGACCATAACAGATCCTATTGCAAGTCAAACTTGGATGAGAATTTTTGGGCTGACAGTTGGTCTTATGCTATCTGTTGATATAGATATAGTGCCGTGTGTATCTCCTGATTGTGCAAAAACAGTTGAATTCCCAGCATTGGATTCTATTGATTTTTCGCAACCCTTAACATCAGTTCTAAGAGATTATTATACTGGTCAATATTTGAACGAGACCACAAACTACTTCCCATATGGTGGAACATTTGCCAGAGTTATAGATCTAACCTTGTATGTGGATCCAGATGTGAGATACTTTATCGCATATAATACGAACGCTCTTGGACTTTCAGGTTCGGATTGGTCTGAGATACTCGGTAATATCTTGCCAGTTATCTTGAATTCAGTTGCTGGTGCAAAATTAAGATTGGCTTTTGACCCAGCAGCTCTTCTGCAACTTCCAATTGAACTTAACTTCCCATGGGTCGGTCCGGAGTTCGGAACTTCTTTGAACTGGGATAGACCATTTGCTGGTAATCCAAAAGATAATATTGGTGATTACTTTGAGATATTTATGCACTGGCGAGGAAGATTCGGACTTGCTCGTATAGTCAAAATTCTTAAAAACTTTGGAATAGATATTGTTGATATAATCGGGGGGGTTGCTGGTCTTTCGCCAAAAGCTGTAAACCTCCACCTTGCCGATGGAAGCATGAGAAATGGCTTCAAGGTTTCACCACCTGAGACATTCATAACCTACACATCGGATCCGCACGCTCTGTACACAAAGGTTGAGTTTTCAGCTTGGTCGCCTGATAGCTCAAAGTTCAGATACTCCTGGAGACTTGATGGTGGAACTTGGAATCTCTGGCAAAGAGAAAATTCAGTAGTTCTTACACATCTGCTTGAAGGATGGCATGTGCTTGAAGTAAGAGCACAGGATGAAAATAAATTAATAGANCCAACTCCTGCAAGGTATGTATTCAGAATAGATTCGCTTGGACCTGATATAAAACTCACTGCTCCGGAGATGGTCAGGGGAGGAAAAATGAAAGCATTTGTAGATGTTCAAGATGCACAAGCTAAAAAGACAGAAACCTTGGTATCTTGGAAAGTCGATGATGGAGATTGGAGTGAGTGGGTGCCAGCTTCTGAGCTCACATCAATAGAAGTTAACTCTCTTGCAAAAGGAGAGCATATTCTTCACATAAGAGCAAAAGATGATGTAGGAAATATATCAACATATTCACACAGGTTCTTTGTAACAGAAAAAGTAGGTGTTCTTGGTTGCTCATCTGCATCAGCAGTTGGATTATTACCACTTATTACAATGTTGATGATTGGATTTGCTATTATATCAAGAAGGTTGAGAAAATAATAAGGGGAAGGGGGGCATTTAACAATCTGGAAAATCCGAGCCCCCCTTCTTTTTCTTCTTTTTTTTCTGTGATTTTTTCCCGTCTCTATCTATTGAAAATTTTTCTCCTTCTTTCAAAAGATATTACCTGAATTTAAACAAAAGATATAATGGTGTTTTATTTTTTATTCTTGTTGATTGATGGAAGTACCAAAGTTAAGCAAAACTTTCAGAGGAAAAGTTAAAGTCAGAGGAGATAAATCAATATCTCATAGAGTTATTGTTCTTTCCGGTCTATCAGAAGGTAATACAAAAATAAAAATATATAATTTGAGTTCCGCTGATGATGTGAAAAGAACTGCAAATATTCTCTCGGAACTCGGAGTTGAAATAAAAGAAGCGAAAGGTTGTGTTGAAGTTAGATGTAAAGGTTTGTATCTTAACTCTCCTCAATCTGTATTATATGCTGGTAATTCTGGGACCACCGCAAGGATTTTTTCGGCTATTTTATCTGCTCAGAAATTCCCTTCTGTTTTAGATGGAGATGAAAGTTTGAGAAAGAGACCTATGGGAAGAGTTGTGAAGCCGCTTAGGGAGCTTGGAGCAAAAATATGGGGAAAAAATAACGGAGATCACTTACCTTTGATTTTTGATGGTATTGGAAAATTTGGGGGTGGGAAAAATTTCCTTTTGTCTGTCCCAAGTGCTCAGGTTAAAACTGCTCTTTTGTTTGCTAACTTTTGGAGTGATGAACCTATAAAAGTAAAAGAACCTTCACCTTCGCGAGATCATACAGAAAGAATTCTGCCAATCTTTTCTGTTAATGTAAAAAAGGATGAAGATGGATTCATTTTTTGCGAAGGAAAACCTATATCTCCCGGAGTTTTTAATGTTCCAGGAGATATTTCTTCTGCTTCTTTCCTTTTGGCTCTTGGGGTTCTTGGTGAAAATTCTGAGGTTGAAGTCTACGATGTCCTGCTAAATCCTACAAGAACAGGATTTATTCAAGCTTTAAAATCTATGGGGGGGGATGTTGAATTTTGTGTTGAAAGAGAAGAGGGAGGAGAACAGGTTGGCAAAGTTGTTGCCAAATCATCTTTTTTGAAAGCCAAAGAATTCAAGGGGGAAATAATTCCTCTTATGATAGACGAAGTCCCAATTCTTTCTTTTGTTGCTGTTTTTTCTGATGGTGTTTTTTGCGTAAGAGATGCAAAAGAGCTCAGAGTAAAGGAGACAGATAGAATTCATGCTATATGTCATAATTTGAGAGCTTTGGGAATTGATGTTGAAGAATATGAGGATGGATTTTCGTTTGAAGGCCTTGGCAGAGATGCTGCAAAAAAATTAAAAAATGAATATTATCTTAAATCATTTGGAGATCATAGGATAGCTATGTCTATTTTTGTTTTGGGATGTATCATTGATGGAAAAATTTTTGTTGATGATGATATCAAATCTGTGGTTTCTGTTTCATATCCTGAATTTTTCTCAGATGTGAAGAGCCTTTCAGTTAAAGTGTAACGGTTCGTATAAGTCTTTTATTTTTATTTATTTATAATTTTGTGTAAGTTTTTTATATAAGTCTTCTTGAATCTATACCTCCCTCTTCAAGGAACTTTAATATTGAATAGACATCTACTACGAGGATTGGTTCTCCATCAGCTGATATCGTTGCGCCTGCGATACCTGTTGCTTTTTTTATACCACTTATCGTTTTTACTGACACTTCCTCAGAGGATATCACAGAGTCAACAAGAATTCCTATTTTTTTCTCTGCAACTCCAACTATTATGATGTGATACATATCTGAATTATTTGAACCTGTCCCGAGGATCTTTCCTAAATATACAGCTGGCAGCATGGTATCTCGCCAGTTTATAACTGGTTGTCCGCTTGCAAATCTTAGATCACTTTTTGAGATTCTGCTTATCTCTATGACGGAGGATAGCGGAATGAAAAAGTGAGTTCCGTTGCATGATACTTTTAAAGTGTTCATAATACCTATTGTTAGTGGAAGTTTCATAGTTATTTTTGTTCCTGTTCCGACTTCTGTTTCAATATCAAGTGTTCCTTTGAGTTGAACTATTTTTGATTTTACAACATCCATTCCCACTCCTCTTCCTGATACCTCTGTTGCTACATCTTTTGATGAGAATCCAGGGATGAAAATAAGATTTATGATGTCTTTTTCTGTCATGGAATTTGCCTGCTCTTCTGTTATAAAACCTTTCTCTACCGCTTTTCTTCTTACGATTTCTGGATCTATGCCTTTACCATCATCTTCTACTTCTATAACTACATTTTCTCCCTCATAATATGCCCTAAGAACTATTTTACCTTCGGGGGGTTTTCCAAAGGCTATTCTCTCTTCGGGTTTTTCTATTCCGTGATCTATTGAATTTCTTATAAGGTGAATAATAGGTTCTTCTATTTCATCGACTATATTTCTATCAACTTCTGTATCTTCACCTTCTGTTATGAGTTCGACTTTTTTACCGAACTGTCTTGCTATATTTCTTACGGTACCTGGGAATTTTGAGAAGATTGTTTTTAGAGGGATCATTCGCATTTTCATTATGGAGAATCTGAGCATAGAAATTATTTTATCTATGTTTGCGACGACTTCTGATGCTCTTGATACATCTTCATCTTTTGGATACTTTTCTTCTATTTTTGGGAACAAATTCAGTAAGAAGTTTCTTTCTAATATGAGCTCTTCGGATAGTGCCATAACCTCATCTATTTTTTTTGTTGAAATTCTTATAGTTTCGTAGGCAAATTTTCTTTTCTTCTTCTCTTCATCAATTTTCTCTTCTTCTTTTCTTAGATCTTCCTTTTTTCTTGAAAGGATTTCTTCTCTCATTATACCTTCTTTTGTTTCTTCATGTTTTGTTTTGGTTTGAAGAGCTTTTTGCGGTTCCTCACTTGTTATTTTTTTCTCTTCTTCTTTTCCTAATTCAATTTCTTCTTTTTTCTGGATTTGTTCTTGTGGTTTTAGCTTTTCTTCTTTTTCTTCAAATTTTTCTTCAAAATCTGTGATTATTCCTCCTTGAATTTTTTCTATTATCCTTTGAATTTTTATTATTTCTGGCTCTATATCTATATCTCCTTCTTCTCCTGTGAGAGCAATATTTTCTGTGAGAATTTTAAGTTTTTCAAGGGCATCAAACAGCGCATTAATTATATCTTCTGTAAATGGAATTTTTTCGTCTCTTATTTTTGCTATTAGATTTTCTGTTTTATGTGAGAGTTCAACGGTTTTATTTAATCCTAAAAAACCGGCTGCACCTTTTACAGTGTGCCAATCTCTAAAAAGCTCCTTTACTAATTCGGTTTCGTCTTCTTCTTTCTTTTCTATCGCAAAAAGCTTCCTTTCTATTTCCGGAATTCTCTCTTTGGTTTCAGCTATGTATTGAGAAATATATTCTTTTAGGGATTCATCCCATCCTTCAAGCTTTTCTTCATCTCCCATATATAAAAATTTTAATATAATTCCTTTCAGAAGACAAACTTTTTAGAATTGATTTTAGAATTGATTATGGATTATGTAATATATACTCTTATCATGGATTGTAATATGCTCTCTCTTTGTATTATTTACTCTGCCTATTTTTCTTTCTGTCTGTTTTTTTGGTATTCTGGGTATCTTTGATATCTTATTTTATACCGCCAGCAATTGCCGGAATAATAGATATTTCATCCCCATTTTTTACGTCTGTATTAATACCTTTGAGAAATCTTATATCTTCATTATTCAAATAGACGTTTATAAATCTTCTCACCTCTCCATTTTCATCAAGGATTCTCGCCTTTATTTCTGGGTTTATTTCTCCAAGCTTTTCAATAGCTTCTTTTATTGTTTTTGCTTCGACTTCTATCTCATCTTTTCCGCCTACAAGCTTTCTTAAGGGACCAGGTATTTTTACTTTGACCATCTTTTTAACCCTCCTTTATACAGATTTTATTTGTATAGATAGAATAGTTTATTTTTTTTAATATATTAAAATAATTTATTTTTTCAATTAATTTATTTTTTAATTTTTATTTTTTTTTATTTTGATTTTTTCAAGTTTTTATGTTTGGAAGTTGGTGACGTTCAAAAATTTTTCTTGTAAATTCCTTGCCTCTTGATATTTCTAGCATTCTTATTAGTGGTATCCTTGCTTTTTCTATTATTTCTTCGGGGACTTCTATTTTATATTTTAGTTCTTTTAGCGACTCTAAAACATCTTGAATTCTTATTGATTTCATATTTACGCAAGTTTTCGGACTACCTACCGAAAGTATTTGTTTATCTGGGTTCTCTCTTCTTATTCTCTCTACGAGTCCTTCTTCTGTTGCGAAAGCTATTTTTTTGTGAGGCGATTCTTTTGCGAATTTCACCATACCACCAGTTGAGAAAACCTCATCTGCAAGGTCTATAACTTCTGGCGAGCATTCTGGATGAACGACCACAATAACATCGGGATGTTTTTCCCTCAATCTTATTATGTCTTCTGGTTTGAACCTATGATGAACATTGCACCAGCCATCCCATGGTATTATTCTTTGGTTTGTAAATCTTTGAACATATAGTCCGAGGTTTCTATCTGGTATGAAAAGAACTTCCGGGGAATTTACAGATTTTACTATTGAGACTGCGTTTGCTGATGTGCAACATATATCGCTTTCTGCTTTTACCTCTGCGTCTGTATTTATGTAGCATACAACAGGTCTTCCAGGGTACTTTTCTTTAAATTTCCTCAGAGCAGATATATTTATCATGTCTGCCATAAAGCATCCNGCTTCAAGACGGGGTAAAAGAACTGTTTTCTCTGGGGATACAACTTTTACACCTTCTGCCATAAAATGTACTCCACAAAATACTATAAGTTGATGGGGACTTTCTGCTGCTTTTATTGCGAGTTCAAGGGAGTCTCCTACAAAATCTGCTATTTCTTGAATTTCGGGGAGCATGTAGTTATGAGCTAAAATCAAAGCTTCTTTTTCTTTTTTGAGCTTTATTATTTCTTCTTGGATCTCTTTTATGTTTAAATCTTTTTCCTGTTTTGCCTTTAAAAAAAGTGGGGAGAGTTTTTTCCATTTTTCAGCATATCCTTTTGACCTGAAAATCTCTCTTGCATATTCTACTCTCTCTTTTTCAAGCAGAGGCTTGTATTCTNGAACTTGNCCTTGGACATGTGTCTTACCGTTTATTTTTTCTTTTTCATGATTTTCTTTATCTTCTTGGTCAGCTCCATTATTTTTTTTAACTTCATNTTCCATATTCTTAATAATTTACTACTTTTTTATTTGATTTTTGCTTTTCCCTCTTTATTCTACTTTTTTCCTAAGGATAGGNAATTTATGAGGAAAAACAGCAAGATTGAGAAGAAATTTACAAATAAAAATATGGGAAATACTGTTTTACCATAGGAAATAAATCTTGCAATGAGGCTTGCTTCAAATAGAATAAAAGCTATGTAATTAGGTGTTTTGAAGAACTTTGCAGTTTTCTTTAAGATAGATGGGAGTATCATTCTTGCATGAGCGAAAACCATGCTGAATACGAACCCCAAAAGTAAAGAATGAATCCTCAGATCATAATTTATATTCGGTATTGTAAAAGATAAACCATAAATTATAAGCCAGATATAGCCTGACAATATACAATATGCTGTGAATCTAAATGGGTCAGATTTTCTCAGATTTATAAGGACTATATCNGTNNTGATNAAAACNACTGAAAGTCCANCTAATNNTATGCCTTTTAATGTGTGAAATTTCAATAAAAAAGGTAGAAAAAGTATTATAACAAAAATCAGATATTTTGATATTTTGCTTATCTTTTTGAAGTTTTTTATTAATTCATATCTTTCTCCTAAAATAGTGAAGATGAAAAATAAGCTCCAAAAATCAATAGCGAGCAATCTGTTTTTTTCGTATAGCTCGAAGCCAAGTATATAAAAAATAGCCGATAACCAAAAAATTAAAAAT
>AWOA01000029.1 GCA_000494225.1 Candidatus Calescibacterium nevadense OTU 1 | reverse complement strand
GCTCTTTTTAGAATATCATAAAGTCTTTCTCCTTTTTTAACTTGAAAAGTTCCGGGAAACTTCACCTCTCCTATAACTTCAACCTGAATTATTTTTGTAGTTTCTTCATCTGGTGGTGGTAGAATTGTCACCCGTGAAAATGGTTTCAATTTCACATCGCGAAAATCTTCAAGGACTTTCTCAACATCCTCTTTTTCTCTTCCTTCAAAAGAAAATTTTTGTGTTTTCTCTTCACTTCCTTCTTTTATAGTAATCTCATATCCGGAAGGAGGGTAATAACCCCCAAATCCCCCTGCAAGTAGTACAAGATCGCGCAAAGTTATACCTTCAAAATAGGGAAAAGAAGATGTTTTTTTCACGTACCCTGAAACAACTACAAAAGGTTCAACTTTTTCTGCGACTGCGGAAAATACTTCGATAAAATCACCATCGTATATGCTTATGCTTTCAAGCTTACCTAATTCATCTGCTCTTATGAAGAAATCATAGGAAAGCTCTTTTTTTTCCCCTTTAAATCTTCTTATCACTATTCTAAAATTTCCTGTTTCTGGAATAAATCCACCTGCATACTCAATAGCAGATTTTAAAGAAGTAGATTTATCCTTTATTTCATACACGCCTTCTCTTTTTACAGAGCCAGATATAGCATAAGTTCCTCCTATTTGCGGGACAAAAATTGTATCCCACGCACGAAGAGTATATTTAGAGAATTCTTCGTCACTACCTTCAAAGAGTAATTTATATAGGTCAATTTCTCCGACTTTTTTCCCGTTGCTTTTTATTTCTATTCTTCTCAAACTTCCTGTCTTTTTTATTCCACCCGCTTTTGATATAGCTTCAAAGGGAGAGAGAGCTCCACTTATAATAACTACTCCCGGATTCCTGACTTCACCCATAACTAAAACTGGTATAGATTTTATGCTTGAAAGAGATATAGCAACTTCAACCTCTCCGAGAACCCTTCTTATTGAACTTTTGAGAAGCTCACTCGCTTGTTCAATCTTAAGTCCTCCAACTACAACAGGACCTACAAGCGGTATAAAAATTTTCCCGTCTGACAAAACAGTAGCCGAATAAGGATAATTGAATACATCTGGCATTTTTGTTTTACTCCATATGTAAATAAAAAGAGAATCTCCTGGTCCCAAAATATATCCGGAAGATATAAAATGAGCTGAAGGCTTTTCCGTCGCTGGCCAAAAAGATATGTCATAGCCAACTTGCCTCAAAATTGCTTTCCTCATTTTCGCAGTATCATATCCAGAAAAGAAAAGCTCCAGGTCAGATATCTCAACAGCCCCTCTAATATCTATATATCTCCTAACATATATTTCCCACTGCTCAGCAGGTAAATACAAAAGTCGTGATACAAAATCTTCTATCTCATAATCTTTCATTAAAACTATGAGCNTGACAAAATTTNGGACAAGATGNTCGGGTAAATCCTGTAAAATAGAAATTATTNTCTGAGTCAGCGGAAAAGGAATCCTGTAAAGCTTTGATAAAAACTCTTCTTTTTCTGGTATAAAAATATTGTCTAATTTTTGTTTTACTTTGTAGATTTCCTGCTCAACAGAGAAAATCTGAACCTGCGGTTGCATACTTTGAACCTGCATCTGCTGACTCTGCGTTTGTCCCCGGACAACTTCCAGACTAATGGTCAAAAAAAATAGTGAAATAAAAGATGAAAAATAAGAAAGCCTTACAATCCACGACATTCCAGAAAACTTCATTTTACTACATAACATTTTTAATTAGTTTTATATAATAGAAAGCAAATTTTTTTATTTTTTTGTTTTTTTGAAAAAAAGTTTTAAAATAAAATCATCAAAGATTTCCTTAAAGATGTTATAGATTCACAGGTTAATTAAGCATGTTTTATATAGGCTGAATTTATTTTTAAATATACAAATAGACCACACTATGAAAAGAACCAATTGAATGAAACAAAAAGGAAAAAGGAGGTAAAACCCAGTGGAGGAAATAAAAGATAAANCTGAAGAAGGTAATACCATAAAAGAAAGTAGCAACACCGCTAAACCATCAAGAAAGAGGACTTTACAAAAGCAAGATAATAGAAGAAAAAGAAAAAAATCAGAAAGTGAGCAAAAAGAAAGCTCTCCTGAAAGTGAAAGTTTTTCTGAAATCTCCACAGAAATTGAAGCTACAAAATATAAAGAAGAAAGCTACAAGAATGAAAAACAAGAAAACAAAAAAGCTCAAACGAAAGAGAAAATAGCAAGCTTATTTGAAGATAAACAAAATAACGAAGATACAGAATTTGTTTACTCGGAAAAAGAAGTCTATCCAGAAGAAACATTTTTATCGGAAGAATCCACTCACATAAAGCAAAAAGAAAATGATTCAGACAGAATACTGCAAGATATAGAATACCAACAAGATGAAAGACATAGCAAAGCCATAAAATTTGAAGAAGAAGAAGAAGAGTACATAACATATAAAGAAGAGAAAGAAGAAGAGGAAGAGGAGGTTGAAGAAGAAAAAAGAGAAATACCAAAGATTGAGATCAAAGATAAAATACTCCAGATTCTCAACGATATTGCGGAAGAGAGAGAAGGGCAAANATACTTGGTACTAAACAAACTCAGCATGAAAACAATTTCAGAACTAATAGCTATAGCAGAAGATCTCGGGATACCTGACCCGGCATCTTTCAGGAGACAGGAACTCATNGCAGAGATCATGAGCAGAGCCAGTAGCTACTTTGGTTTCAGACTTTACGCCGAAGGTGTTTTTCAAATGATAGAGTCTGGTGCCGGATTTCTCAGATTCTCTCACAACAATTACCTACAATCAAGCGACGATGTATTCGTTCATAAAAATCTGATAAAAAAATATAGGTTGAGAACTGGGGATGTTGTAGCAGGAGAAATAACACCACCATCTGAAGAAAAAGGGAGATACTTTTCTTTACAAACCGTAAGCAAAATAAATTTTGATGACCCGAAAAAATCAAGAGAAAGAACATTATTTGAGAACCTAATTCCATATTATCCAACAAAAAAATTCAATCTCGACTGGCAACCAGATGGAGATATATCTTGCAGAGTAGTTGATATCATAGCACCAATAGGTAAGGGACAGAGAGGACTTATCGTATCTCCACCGAGAGCAGGAAAAACAATTCTGCTGCAAAATATAGCGAAAGCAATTTTAACAAACCACCCAGAAACTTTCCTTATTGTCTTACTTATAGACGAAAGGCCGGAAGAGGTAACTGATTGGAAAAGAAACATAGTAGAAAAATATGGGGGTGTCGGCAGAAACGTTGAGGTAATCTCATCAACATTCGATGAAAAACCTGAATCACACATAAAGGTTGCAGAAATAGTCCTCGCAAAGGCAAAAAGGCTGACAGAATACGGATACGATGTAGTAATATTTTTAGACTCTATAACGAGACTTACAAGAGCATATAACCACTATATACCATCATCTGGTAAAGTTCTTACAGGAGGAATAGATTCCGCAGCCTTACCTTTCCCTAAAAAATTCTTCGGAGCAGCAAGAGCAATAGAAGGTGGCGGATCCCTCACAATCCTTGCAACCTGTCTTATAGATACTGGTTCAAGAATGGATGAAGTTATTTTTGAGGAATTCAAAGGAACAGGAAACATGGAAATATACCTTGATAGAAGAATTGCAGAAAGAAGGATATTCCCAGCGATAGATATTCATAGATCTGGAACGAGAAGAGAGGAACTACTTATACCTCCGGATCTTCTTCCAAAAATATGGATTTTACGAAAGAGCTTACAACCTGTTAGCACAATAGATGCTATGGAACTACTTCATGAGAAAATGTCAAGAACTCGCACCAATACTGAATTTTTTGAGCTCCTTGCGAAGGAAGGATAAACAACAAAACTCTCTGTCCATATTTCATCTACAAATATATCATGAGGCTTTTCACATTTTATTTCCTTAAAAACTTGAAAACTCCAACATAAAGCTACTTTTTTTGCCTTTGCGGATGAACGAGATAAAACTTTATCATAAAATCCTTTACCATAACCTACCCTGAACCCCCTCAAATCAAAAATAACACCGGGAACCAAAAACAAATCAATCTCTTGAGGAGGAACAATGTAATCAGAACTTGGCTCTGGTATTCCAAAAGCTCCCCTTTTGAGTTTCCCTTCAAATTTCAAAAATACAATTTCATCACCTACTACTTTCGGCAAACATATAAATTTTTCTCTGTGATATTTGAGCATATAAGACGTATCTGGCTCCCCTTTTGTTCCGAAAAAACACGCTATCTTTTTCGCCAAAACAAAATCTTGACTCCTCGCAATCTCCTTACAAACAATTTCCGATCTACTTTTTATAAAATCTTTTGGGAGATTCCTTCTAATAATTGATATTACTCTCCTCGCCTTTTCAAGAGAGTCAAAGCTAAAATCGGGAAAGAAATCCGGAGAAACTTCAAGATCCCATTTTCTTTTTTTTTCTATCATCAGTATCTTATTTCAAAAGATGAAAATCTACCTGTGTAATCCAGAAATTCATATTCAACTTTATCTACTCTTGCGGANGGTGGTCCTTTTTTTGCCCATTCAAGAAGAGCTAAAACGGCTTTCTCATCACCCTCCGCTAAAATCTCTACCTCACCTGTTTCCAAATTCCTAACATAACCTTTCAGACCAAGTTCTCTTGCTTTGTAGTATGTATTGGCTCTGAAACCTACACCTTGCACAAATCCATAAACTTTAATATATATTCCTACATTTTTCCCTTGCATACAAAGAAATTTTACACAAATTTTTACATCAATTAAAATTTTTAAATTTCTTGATTTTTTGAAATTTTAGAATAAAAAGCAGCCCTTGTTATGATAAAAAAGCTATGCATATTAGTGTTATTAGTGTTCCTCTAACTTCGTCCCTATCTTACCCTACTCCGAGAAAACTCAAGAAAATACAGAAGATTTTAGAAGAATTTGGATTTAAAGTTTATTACACTGAACTTCTGATGAAAGTGGCAGAAACAGCGGAGTACAGGAAACCTTTTTGGTTCGCAAGATACAAAGGGAAAAAAATAAAACTTGAAACAGAAAAACAATACGGACTTATACCCATAGACATAGTAGCAGAAAATTTTGAAGAAGCATTGAGATATGATGTTATATGGTGCTGGCAAGGTGGATTTGGTTCATCACGACTTATCAGATTTTTCAAAACAAAAAAATTTGAAGGAAAAACAATAATAGGATTTTCTGATAATACCTCAATAATGACACTTGTGCTGAAAAATGGAGGGAATGCAATTCAACTTGCTGGATTTGAGGATCTTTATCCAGAAAAAAAAGAAAGCCTTCAAAATGTTTTAGATAATGTGAAAAAACTTATTCAAGGTGAAGAAGTAGAGTTAGAGATAAAAGCGAAAAATAGGTTACCCTACTATGAAGCAAAGTCAATGTATTCCGGCAATCTCACATGCTATCTTATGACAGTTCAAGAACTTGGATGGACAGACATCGAATATGACATCTCTTTATTTGAAGATATATTTAACGAATCATCATCAGTCACTTTTGTGGGAGACTACATCCCTTACTTTTTCTGCATACATCTTTTAAGTCTTCATGCAAACAAAAGAAAAATGTTAGCATTCGGAAAAATGCAGGGCATAAGAAAAGATAAGATAAAAATTTCACTCAAAGAATATTACAAGGGAAAATTCGCTTACGGAATAGATTGGGGACATAATGGAAAAGATTTAAAAATAGTTCCTTCTTTCAAAAAAGGAGAAGGAGAAGCTCTAATGAGAGGCAATAAACTCAAAATACGAGTGAAGTTCAAAAATGTAGAGAAAAGAAGATTTATTATTCAGCCGAGATTGATTGCAAAATAATATCAGCCAAAGGAGAAATTATTGATCCTGCTCTCTGAACTATTATGGCTAAGCTCTTGTTGAACATATATAAGTTAGGATGCCTCCATTCATCTGAAAGATATTCCACTTCATAACCACTGCAATCAGCCCAAATGTTTGTATATTTCAGCCGGACATATAAAATTCCTGCCAAAGAAGGATCCTGAATGTTCAAGTAGGGAATAAGAATCCAATTTAGCGCGACATTTCCAACATAAGGCACAGATTCTATAAAAACACAATCAGGAGGAATAGTATAATTTGACACTTGCTTACCATAAAAAGTTATATAAGCTGGGAAATTAAAGTGAGATGAATCAAAATTGAAAAGATAATAAACATTATCTTTACGTGATGGTGGAACCTCTGCTTCTATCATAAACTCCCACCTTTTGATAGGATTTCCATCTTTCATAACTTCATTCCTAAACCAGTATGGAAGAAAGTCTCTTATAGGTTTTGGATTTTGGAAATATTTTACAATGTCAAATCTCAAAAAATCATCAAACTTTGCTGTGTTCAAAGCTTGCAAGAAAAAATTAAAATCGACAATTGAAATGCAATTATCTGGGCATCCGCTTTTTCCTTCTTGCAAAATCTTCTTTATCTTTCCGCTCAAATCAGAAATCTTCTGAAGAAAATCCAAAGATATAAGATAAGGAACCTTCACTTTAACTTTGCTCAAAGAAGCTCTTGCATTACCTACAACAACCTCTCCTTTCAGCTTTATTTCAATCTCATCTAATGGAGTAGCTATTGTGACAGAATAAGGGTTATAACCAATTTTCCCCTCTCCTGATTTATCATAAAACACAATAGTATATTTTTCTTTTTCCTCTTCCTTCATATTTCCTCTTGATTCAAGTGCTCCGAGGAAGGACCATCCAGCTTCTATTGAGTTTGTAATAAAGTTTGGCATTTGCCTGATATACTTTTGTCCGTCTTGGTAGAAAAGAAATGTTCTATCNCATTCCTCAACCAAAAACGCAAGAGTTCTTAACAAACCTATTATATCCTGTGTTTCAATCTTTCTTATATTTTGAAGTATCCCAAAAGTATTGACCGAGTAATCGTGAGCCAATATAAAAGATGAAATTGTGAGAACAAAGTATCCTATATATTTCAGAAGAGAAAGTTCAGCTTCCCCCATTCTACCGTACAAAACAAAGTAGAGAGAAAAAGAGTTGCCAATAGATAGTCTCAGGGGGTAATTTATATCTATTTCACATTTCTGGGATATAGCTTGTTCCAGCATTTTCAATCCCTCTTCTGTATCGGTGTGAAGTGAAGATACAAACTCACGAATTAATCTGTCAAGAGAATTATCGCAAACCTGCTTTGGTTGGAATTTAGGTGATAAGCCTAAAAAAGCCTCATCAATTACGGGAGATTCTTGCTGTTGTTGCTGAGCGGATCCGCTTCCATAAACGCTTACGACGAAATTAATTATTGCGCCTAACTTTGAAAGGTACTCCTGAATTTGAACCAAAGGAAGCCCTATAAGATAACCACAGTGGCGCGGATTTTCTTTGCCAAGATTTTTAAAAAACTTTTTAGCCTCCTGAGTGTTTTCTATCTCAATATATAATAAACCCTCATCTAATTTAGCATCTCTATTTGCAAGCCCCGATGAAAAATCGTCTTGCTTTATGCTGTTTTCCCTTTTCACATTGCAACTTGAAAACAGGAAATAAGAAGAAAAAATAATAGTGAGAGTAAAAATACAAATACGGAATAATTTTTTTATAGGAAAACCAACTTTAAATTTGTACATTCTTCAATTTTATTCTTCAAGCTTGCTTACGTAACCCATAAGATCTTCTCAATTCTCTCAGAACAAAAATTACAAAAATTGCAAAAATATGATANGGGCTCTGCGGTGGTGTAGTTGAACACCCTCCACCCTCTGCCTCTTTCTTTGCCTGATAATATTCAGTAACACTACTGTGAAAACCAGCATTAGAGCACTCATCACATCTGTTTACCCTTATAGTCCACTTTGAAAGAACAATTTCATAGTAGTTAGTTTCTCCAAAAAGTCCGAATGGACAACCAATTATCGGAGGACACTGTTGGGAACTCTCAATCCTTGAAAGGATAACATCACAAGTGTCATCTAAATTAGGTGGAATGTAAATTGGATAATCCGAATTACAAGATAAGAAAACCCCCTCATCAAGAATATTTCCTACTGATTGACATCTCACTCTTAACCTACAACTTGTACAATTAGGACCAACAGATTTAAGTTTTATAATACCAGGTGAGGATGCAGGAAGAGGATAAATCTCCCTTACAAGAGGAATACCCGAAGGAAGAGGGGCACCTTCAACTGCATAGAAAACACCGGTTTTAGGTCTCGTGAAAAGTTCCCAACCAAACGGAATATACTTCGTAAAAGCATTGTATATAACAATTACTGGATACCCCCCAAGAGCACTTGCTATTGTGCTGATTATAAATTCTCCATTATAAGCACAACTTGCAAAACCAACCATATTCAAAATTCTATAAATAAATGAATTCTGGTTAACAAAATTAGAAACGAGGACTCTCACAATTTCATCCCAAGATGCACCTATAAGCTGACTTATGCTATTTATTGAACCAGTATCTAAAATATTTTGAGCAGTAGCTACAGCCCATCCCCATGTATCTCCGTCTGGTATACATGTAGCAATATTTGGTACAGCAACTTCAATCACATATTTTACAATCCTTCCAAAGTTTGCAGCTAAACCTATTCTCTTGATCGGATCAGTAAATATAGACCAGCTCAACTCAAATCCCTTCTCAACCCTTATAGCATGTGTTAGGTTCGATGGTAATGTGATTTCAGTATCAATTGTTGGATTCCAAAAATTCAAAGTTATAATATTATCAAGAGAAAGATCCACTTTTGCTTTTTGAGCGTTCAAGACAGCATAACGCCTTATATTACTTAACTTACCAGGATCGAACCCCTCTATCATACCTACTCCATAGAATATCATATGCTGAACAGTAAACTTGACAGCAAAACCCGGAGCGTCTTGAAGTTTAGCAATGCCTTGATCTGAAATATCACAAGGAACCTCAGTGTAAAATGTTCCATCTTTCGGGAAAAACCTTGCCGCCTTTTTAGTTTGTTCTGCTGAGAAAATTTTCTCCCTAACATCTTCCGCGATCTGTGCTGCAAGCCCAAAAATCTCCGGATAATTACCAGATAAAAGCTCTCCCGGTTTAGTTTCAGAAATTTTATTCACGAGTTCTTCAAATCTTGGATGCTCAACCACAAACTTTGCCGAATAAACAAGAGCTCGTGGAGTAAATAACCAAAAATACCCCGGCGCATTCATAACAAGCCATAAAGCCGTGGTTCTTTCATCTATACTTGCGAATTCACCACCTACAAAATGAGAAAGAGAAGTTGCACCTTCTCCCCAAACTTCCCTCACAAGCTCGGAAGGTAAAACATAGGCTAAAAGATAAGTTTTGCTNTTTTCAGGATCGGTAAGAAATAAAGACTGTGGAGCATCAGCTCTCCAACCTTGGAGATCAACTCTCATTTCACTTTTATCAAAGTTCCTCTCACCATAAACAGAAACCACTTTAAGACCGTCCGGCAGTCTATCCTTATAAGATTGCTGTGGAGAAGAACACGAGGAAAAATAAATTGTAAATAACAAGGAGGATACAAGAGTAAAGAATAAAAAACCTACTTTATGAGAATAATTATTACAGCTACCATCAACACTCCCTAACCCCGTCATTATAGATCACCTCCTTTTTTGTTTTTTTATAAAAAAATACCAAAAATAATATAATGACTTTTTTAAAGATTTCCACGAAAAGTGAAAATTTTAGTTCTATTTTTTTAATAATTTTTGAATAAAATTAAAAGAGAAAAATAAATGAAAACGGGAACACAAAGCAAAAACGATAAAGAAAAATATATTGAAATAAGGCTTTCTGTGAATGTTGATCATGTGGCTTCCGTGAGAGAAGCAAGAAAGGAAAAAGAACCAGACCCAGTTCATGCGGCAGTCCTTGCAAAAATTGGTGGAGCAGATGGAATAACAGTACATCTTAGAAAAGATAGAAGACACATAAAAGAAAGAGATGTGAAAATGATAAAAGAGGTAGTAGATTTACCTTTGACCGTTGAGATGGGTTTATTTGAAGATATTTTAGATTTTGTACTTGAAGTAAAACCGGAAAAAGTAACTTTGGTACCTGAAAGGCAAGGAGAAGTGACAACAGAGGGCGGAATTGACCTTAAACCGGAAAATGCTCAGAAGGAAGTTGAAAAATTCGCAAAAGCTCTTCAAGAAAAAGGTATAAAGGTAGGAGCTTTTATAGACGCAGATGAAAAATTCACCGAAATAGCGAAGGAAATTGGACTTGACTTTGTTGAAATAAATACAACTCAGTATGCGAAAAATCCACATAACTTCAATATAGTGAGAAAAATAGAAGAAGTTGCAAAGTATGCGTCAGAAAAAGGTCTTGAAGTTATGGCAGGACACGCTTTGAGTGTAACAAACGTCTCAAAGATAGCACAAATAATTTACATAGAAGAACTTTCAATAGGATTTTCAATAGTAGCCAGAGCGGTTTTTATTGGCTTTGAGCAAGCAGTCAGAGAAATGAAAGATGAAATAACGAAAGCAAGACTTCTCGCAATATCTTCTATGGGAAACTTCAAAATATCTTAATAAATAAAAAAAATAAATAAATAATTCAAAGAGTAGGGGAATTTTTCAAGTAGGAGAAAAATTTTTTAAGAAAAAAATTTTTCTTCGGCGAACCTTTCTGAAAGTATAGAAATTGCTGTTTTCAAAGCCTTCCGCNATGGTAAAACGTCGTGAACTCTGAAAATTCTTGCCCCTTTTTGAAGCGCTATTAACATTGCAGATATAGTTCCTTCAAGACGCTCAGAAGGAGGTGGAGGATTATCTTGCGATATACAAAATCCTATAAATGATTTTCTTGATGCTCCCAAAAGCAAAGGNTAATTTAGCTCCGATACTATCTGGTCAAGTCTATTTATAATTATGAGGTTCTGATGGGGTTTNTTACCAAAACCTATACCTGGGTCTAAAATGACTTTTATTCCTAAATGCTCGGCTAATCCTACCGATGAAGAAAGATAAAGCTTTATTTTTTCAATAAGTTCCGAATCATCTAATAGTTTTGCCTGCATAATCTTTGGTTTTGCGGTAATGTGCATAATAATAGCTGGTGCCTTATATTTTTGGCAGATGTAAGGAATTTTCTCATCAAACCTGAATCCGGAAATATCATTTACGATATCAGCTCCCAAATCAAGCGCAACTTCTGCAACAGAAGATCTATAAGTATCAACAGAGATAGGAATACGAGGAAAATTTTTTCTTATCTCATAAATCACATTTTTTATTCTTCTTATTTCCTCTTCTTCTGGAATTTCATCTGCTCCGGGACGGGTAGATTGCCCTCCTATGTCTATTATATCTACTCCTTCCTCTATCATTTTTTCAGCTGATAAAATCGCTTCCCTTTCATCAGGATACCCAAAATAGAAAGAATCTGGGGACATATTTATTATCCCCATAATGAAAACATAATTTTTAGTATCAAGAACCTTACCGCAAGCTGGTAGTTCAATTTCAAATCTACTGAGGAGATTTTCTGGAATATTTGACTGGAAATAGATCATAGCTTGCCGATGGAAAAATTATATCATAAAAATCNTCATACAAAAGGAAAAAATCAACTTAGCACGGCGTCTAATTCTTTTGCTGTAAGAGTTTCCTTTTCGAAAAGCTCTTTAGCTAATTTATGCAGTTTATCAACGTTATCAGAAATTATAGTTTTTGCTCTGTTGTAGCAAGTTAAGATTATGTTTCGCACTTCTTCATCGAGTTTCCTTGCGGTCTCCTCTGATATAGTTTCAGTCCTTGAAATCTCTCTGCCAAGAAATATATATTCTTCTTTTGATTTGAAGGCGATTGGTCCAAGTGAAGACATTCCCCATTCATATACCATTTTTCTTGCAATTTCAGTAGATTTTTCTATGTCATCAGCGGCTCCGGTAGATGGATTATTAAAAAATAGCTCTTCCGAAACTAAGCCACCAAGAAGAACTGATACTTTCTTCATAAGATATTCTTTATCCATAATGTATCTATCTTCCTCTGGTACCTGTAAGGTAACACCGAGTGCTCTTCCACGAGGAATTATTGAAACCTTTTCTATTGGGTCAGGGCCTTCAATTTTTGCGACGAGCGCATGACCTGCCTCATGATAAGCAATTCTCCTTTTTTGCTCTTCCGTGAGATAAATTCCTTTCCTTTCTACCCCCATTATCATCTTATCTCTTGCTCGCATAAGAAGCTCTTCATCTATGAAGTTTTTCTTTTCCCTTATAGCCATAATCGCTGCATCGTTTATCATACTTTCTATATCAGCTCCTGAAAATCCGGGAATTGATTTTGCTATTTTCTCTACATCTATATTCGGATCAGCCTTAACTCTTTTGAGATGAACTTTTAGTATCTCAATCCTACCTTTCAAATCAGGTAATGGGAAATAAATTTTTCTGTCAAATCTTCCTGGTCTAAGCAAAGCTGAATCAAGAATATCTGGTCTATTTGTCGCTGCTATAACTACTATTGGTTCTCCTCTCGATTCTATTCCATCAAGCTCAACAAGAAGTTGATTTAAAGTTTGTTCCCTTTCATCGTGGCCTCCACCTAATCCTGTTCCTCTTCCTCTTCCTACTGCGTCTATTTCATCTATAAAGATTATGCATGGAGCGTTTTTCCTTGCTTTTTCAAAAAGGTCACGAACTCTGGCTGAACCGACTCCGACAAAAAGTTCGATAAAAGATGATCCGACTTCGTAAAAGAATGGGACTCCGGCTTCATTTGCTATTGCCTTTGCAAGAAGTGTTTTCCCGGACCCGGGAGGCCCTATAAAAATTACACCTTTTGGTGGTCTTATTCCAAAATCTTTGAACTTATCTGGATTTTTCAGATAGTCAATTATGTCTTTTACTTCTTGCTTTACTTCGTCAAGTCCTGCGACATCATCAAAGGTAATTTTATTTTCCTTTTTCGGGACGAAAACTTTTGCTTTTGAGCGAGTAAAAGATATAGCACGAGCATTTCCCCTCTCAACACCCCTTATAAAACTAAAAATAAGAAAAATTATGAGTAAGGTCGGAACCCAAGCTATCAGAATATCTCTCAAAATAGATGGCTTTTCCTCTGGTATTATATTTACTCTCACACCGCTTTCATAAAGTTTTTTGATAAGCTCCCATTCTACAAGCCCATAAGTTCTGAAAGCTTTCCCATCTTTAAAACTTCCCTCAATTTTATTTCCTCTTATCTTTACCTCATCTACGTTTTCCAATTTGTTTATGAAATCGGTAAAACTCAAACTCTCAAACTTCTGCTTCTGTTGAACATCGACAATTGCTCTATAAACCAAAATTGATCCCACAAAAATCAAAAGCCATATGAGTATATATTTCATTTCAGTAAAAATTAATGTGAAAGAAAAAAAATTTGCTTTTGCCGACTAATTCTGCGTTTTCAAGAAATTGAAAAAATAAAGGAAATATTACCAGATATAAAGAAAATTATTTCTTTTGAAGCTAAATTTTTTATATGATATTGAATTGGCTTATAGGAGGTCCGCAAGGAACTGGTGTTGACACATCTGCGAATTCTTTTGCAAGGTCTTGTGCATACGCCGGATACTGGGTTTTTGGCAAAAGAGAATACCACTCAAACATAACAGGAGAACATTCATATTTTATAGTAACAGTATCAGATAACCAAGTGAAGAGTTTTAGAGATCCAATAGATGTTCTTGTATCTTTTGAGGAAAGGACTCTGAAATTTCACATAAAAGATGTAAAACAAGGAGGAGTTGTAATATACGATGCAGAGATAGACATTGAAAAGCTCGGAATAAAAAGAGATGATGTAGTTTTCATCCCAATAAAATACAANGAGATAATAAAAGAAACNTCAGAAAAATTTGGTTTGGGAGATGTAAAAAAATTGCAAGTTATGAGGAACTCAATAAGTGTTTTTGCATCGGCAGGCGCTATTGATTTGCCCGCAGAATGTGTAGTAAAATCTATGGATTTCATATTCACAGGAAAAAGAAGAAAGGTATTAGAACCAAATAAATTTGCAGGGCTCATAGGTTACGAGATTGGAAAAAAGTTTCAAGACAAAATAAAAATAAAACTTCCGAAAATTGAAGGGAACTTAAAACAGAAAAGAGTAATTCTTACAGGAACCCAAGCAACAGCTCTGGGAAAAATTGTTGCCGGTTGCAGATTCCAAACATATTACCCAATAACACCAGCAACAGATGAGAGTGAGTTTCTGGAGTCAATAGCTAAAAAATACAATATGGTTGTTGTTCAGACAGAAGACGAGATAGCAGCTGTAACTATGATACAAGGGGCTGCACTCTGCGGAGCAAGAGCCTCATCTTCTACATCTGGTCCAGGGTTTTCTCTCATGGCTGAGGGATTAGGATGGGCAGGAATGAACGAGGTTCCAATAGTTGTTGTAAATTATCAAAGGGGAGGTCCAGCAACTGGATTACCCACAAGATACGAGCAGGGAGACCTGAAATTTGCAATATACGCTGCCCATGGTGAGTTTCCAAGAATAGTTTTAGCTCCGGGAGACATAGAAGAAGCGTTTTACATCACAGTAGAAGCTTTTAACTTAGCGGAAATATATCAGTGCCCTGTAATAGTATTAGAAGATAAACTACTTGCAAATAGCGTTCAAACTATAAACTATCCCAACATAGATAAAGTAAAAATAAACAGAGGGAAAATTGTAAAAGATGGAAAAGACGTCCATGACAAAAGATTTACAAACTTCAAAAGATTTGAAATCACGGAAGATGGGATTTCACCGAGAATATTCGTAGGACAAGCTGGATTTGTTTTCTGGAACACGGGAGATGAACACGATGAGCTTGGACACATAACAGAAGATCCGGAAAACAGACTCCTTATGCACGAAAAAAGAATGAAAAAACTTGAAAAAATAATTCAGGATGTTGAAGAAGAAAAGAAAATAAATGTTTTTGGAGATGAAGATAGTGAGTTCGTCATAGTAAGTTGGGGTTCAACAAAAGGAGCAATATTATCTGCATTAGAAGAACTTGAAAGTGAAGGTATAAAAGCACTTTTCATTCAGGTAAAGATGGTTCATCCACTTGACGGAGAACTTATAAAAAAGAAAATAAAGGGGAAAATAAAAATAGCAGTAGAAAATAATTATTCTGGTCAGCTCGCTGGACTCATAACAGAAAAAACAGCTGAACTCTTTGATTACGCGATACTCAAATGGAATGGAAGACCAATGTCTCATGATGAAATTGTAAACGCCCTCAGAGAAATAATAAAAGGTAGAACAAAAAGAAAAAGAATAATTCTTACTGCTGGATTATAATAAAGCAAAAATTTAAGAGAGTGATAAGGATGGAAATAAAATAGAAAGAGAAAAAAGAAAGTAAATTTAAAGAAACAAAATAAAAAAAGAAAAAGAAAGGAGGTAAAAAAATGCAGAATATTTTTAGGTCTGACGTGGAGTCAGATTGGTGCCCGGGTTGTGGGGATTTTGGAATTCTTTCGGCTTTAATGCAGGCTCTTTCTGAACTTGAAATACCACCATCAAAATGTGCTATATTTTCTGGGATAGGTTGTTCAGGAAAAACTCCTCATTTTATAAATGCATATGGAATTCACACCCTTCACGGGAGACCTTTACCTTATGCGATAGGAGCAAAGCTTACAAATCCCTCTCTAACAGTAATAGCAATAAGCGGTGATGGAGATGGATATGGAATAGGAGCTGGACATTTTGTTAATGCGGGTAGAAGAAATGTTGATATAACTTATATTGTGTATAATAATGGTGTTTATGGCTTGACAAAGGGTCAAGCATCTCCGACTTTGAGAAAAGGAGCACAACCAAAATCCCTAAAGTATCCAAACATAAACGACATGATAAATCCAATCGCTATCGCTCTTGCCGCAGGATACACATTTATTGCTCGGGGATTCGCCTATAATGTAAAGCACCTGAAAGAAATAATCAAACAGGCAATAGCACACAAGGGACTTTCCCTTGTTGATGTTCTCCAACCTTGCCCTGTTTTTAACACCGTAGATACAAAAGAAAGCTACATGCAAAGAATAAAAATTCTCGATGATGGTTTCCCAACATCTGATATAAAACCTGCGATGGAAAAAGCNTTAGACCAAGATACTTTATGGATAGGAGTATTTTACAAAGATGAGAGCAAAGAAACATTTGAGGAAAGGTTCCAAAAGATTCTCTCTGAATACCCAAAAGTATGCCCAGCAAATATAGAAATGAGTGATGATGATGGGAAACCAAAATCAGATATAGGAGAGATTTTAGAAAGCTTTATATGTTAATTTAGAAAGCTTTATATGTTAAAAATCATATTTTTTTCGTTTTCCAAACCAAGGTAAAAGTAAGGTCATCATTATCTTCAAGTTTGAGTTTCTATCTTCGAATGANGGATTTACTGTTGTTTTCTTTGCCCGCACTTAAACTGCTAAAAATGGTGTTCATACCCCTTGTCTGCTAATACCTCTGAGCTCCCCTTGNNTTNNNCNNCANCCTCCTGAACTACCTNTTCTATCAATCTACCCTGCTTGCTGTCAAGGGCTCTCTCCTCTGTGATGTCCGCAGACAACAACAATAAACCTGTTTATGCTTCCACCACCACATATTTTGCCTCTTTCTTGTGTTTTTTCCTTCCACTGTTAGATAGCTTAGCTCCCGATGATCCTGTGATTATGACAAATTCACCAGGAAATTCACCAAAATCTATGTTCAGGTTCTTTAATCTGTCTATTATGTCCTTTGTTGAATTTACCTATGTTGCACGGTTCTGATGCATGGAACCTCAAATCATAACTTTCCTCGATAATCATTGGGGCTTTCTGGGAGTAATTTTAAGGTTCAAGGCGATAAATATGAGGATGTAATAATAAAATGTCATGATAATTAGCAGAATCCTATAAATGAGGGGATTGAATTATTTTATGGGCTTTTCATAAAGAAAGATTTGATAATTATTTTGTCAATTTGTCATAACTTTATTTTTGTAAAAACTTGATTTTTGAAAAATTCAAAGAGNTTGTAATTTGATTCTTTGTGCATTACAGAAAAATTTGGTAGAGGATTTATTCCATTNTTTTANATAAANCATCCGAGAAATTTTATATCAACATGGAAACATTGTAATTATATTCTTTTAGCAACATCTGAATATTAAAGAAAAATAAAATATAAAAAATAATAAAGTAAAGTAAATGGGTAAAGGACTAAGAAAGTGAGAAAANTCATAAGGGGAGTAAAGAAGGAAGTAAAAAGATTTGATCCCATCTTGAAAGAAATTATTTCTCATTCAATAGGAAAAATCATTGAATTAGCTACGG
This sequence comes from Candidatus Calescibacterium nevadense OTU 1, assembly GCA_000494225.1. GTDB lineage: Bacteria > Calescibacteriota > Calescibacteriia > Calescibacteriales > Calescibacteriaceae > Calescibacterium > Calescibacterium nevadense. The sequence continues at coordinate 7,903 of AWOA01000029.1, read as the reverse complement.
GAGAAAAATTAGAAGCAAAGGGAAAAGTCAAANTTTTACCAGAAGAAATTAGATTTTTAAAAACTTTACGTGCTGATTTCTTACTTGAAGTTTCAGATAAAATATTTCACATAGAAATCCAAGCTCAGCAGGATAAAACCTTGCCAGAGAGGATTTTCGAGTATTCCTACGCTATAAGGGAAAAATATGGAAAAGAACCTATTCAGATTGATTATTTTATTTGTAGGAAAGGGAAAACCTCCACCTCCTGTTTTTAAATCTAAATACACAACTCACAGTTTTATAGTTTTGGATATGAAAGAAGTGGTTATTTTGGGAATTTTAGCTGGTAAATTCAAAGAGAAATATAAGATAATCAAAGAGGTTATAGAAAAGATAACAGAAATTGAGAAAAGAGAGGAGCAAGTTATAAAATATATTGATAGTATAAGTTTTTTAGCAGGTTTATTTGATATTCAGATAAGATTAAAGGGTATGCCAATTCAGGTAGATATAACAAAAACTTTTTTATATAAAGAGGGAGAAAAAAGAGGATTACAAAAAGGNCTGAAAGAAGGGGAGCAGAGAGGGGTTGTAAAAGGATTAAAAGAGGGNCTAAAAGAGGCAATTTTGATGGATATTCAAGTAAAGTTCGGTCAACTAAAATCAAAACAGGTAAAGAAACTTTTAGAAAGAATTGACGATATAAAGCAATTGAAAAAAATAAAAAGAGAAGTGATAACAGTTAAAAGCTGGAATGACNTTATCAAGGTTATCAATTCCCAGAAATAAATCCAAACCTTTTAGAAATTGAAATTTATCCTTTTCTTACTTATCACCTCATTTAATCAAAGTAAAAATTTCNNTNCTTATTTTGCACTAATATAATATACAGTTTTAGGAGTTATGCATGATGGACTCGTGATGAAAGGGTCTATGAGAGAATAGAAAAAGAGAGAATTTATCGTTTATCTTTTATGTTTATGTTTATCTTTTATCGCTTATCGTTTATCGTTTATGTCGCTCTCTCAACCNCGTAAAATGACATGATAATTATTAGCAGAACNATCTGAGGAATAGACTTATTATTTTATGTGCTTTCTATAGAAAAAGATTTGATAGCTATTTTGCGATTTGTTATTAATCGGGTAAATAAATATGCTCGCTCCCTTAGCATAACTCAATAAAGGTAAAAATGTNGCAAAATCTATGTTATANTTTACTTAACCATAAGTATTAAAAGAAGTTCCGGAAAACTTATATGTTAAATAATAAAAAATCTATCTCAATGCAATTTGAAGAAGAATTTTCTGAGAAAAGGGTTTTTACCGTCTATCAAAAGCATTTCTCTTATTTTCTCTGGTATAATAAGTTCGTTCTTTAAGAAAAATTTATCTTCTCCCCCTCCTATATCAAAGAAAAATCCGTAAGATTTTATCACATCTCTTATAGTCTTTTTTTTTCTCCTGTACATATCGATCAAAACATCGCCAAAAGCGAGCTCTTCTGCCTTATATTCATCATTACCTCCAAAATTTGCGAACAAACTCAACCCGTTCGCGTGAGCCATACCAAGACATCTTACCTTGCAATCAAATCTATCGTTATCGCTTTCATCATAATCTAAAAATATACCAATACCCAAGTCATGTCCATGTCCCATTCCTTGAAAATCGCAGATATATTTGTCTGAACCCGAAAGATCAAAAAATAATCCAACACCAAAATGAGCAGAACTCCCTTGGCAGTACCAATAACCTGTATATTTATCATCACCAGAGGCGTCAAAAATTACCCCAATACCATACCAGTATCCACAACCTTGTGAAAATACAACAGCAGAGTATTCATCATTACCTTCAAAATCGTATAATAAACCAACACCTCCTGGCAAAGACCGTGCACCATCTATGTAATCGGCTCTCAGACCACTTCCACAACCTTGCCCCATACTCAAATTTCTTCTGCTATCTTGATATGAAGGGTTTTCATTTCCATCTTTGAGAATATATTTGTCATTTCCTGCCTTGTCTAATAACAATCCTCCTCCAAGAGAACCAAATCCCTGTGACAAGGTTACAGATATGTATGTATCTGAACCTTTTTTATCTAAAAGTAATCCTGTGCCCAAGATTCCAGCACCCTGAGATATTCCTTTTGATTCATAGATATCATCTCCTTCAAGGTCAAAAAGAGCTTCCGCCCCTAAAAGCCCACCTCCCGCGCAAGCAAAAGAGCATTTGTAATAATCGTTTCCGGAAAAATCGTATATTACTGAAAGATAAAGAGAGCGAGGGTGAGAAAAAATGTATCTATCGTTTCCTCCAACATCAACTATAACCATCAAAGTAGGTTGATCATTCTCTCCTCCCAGAATGTATAAGTTATCTTTGCCGTAAGGATCAATTATTATAGATGGAGAAGGTGGAATTATANCAGTAGGTTCTGTAGCTGATATGAGCATAAAATCACCGAAATCAGCAGTGAAATTTCCTATTTTCTTTATATCTGATTTAAGAAATTCTTGCAAGCAAAGTAAGACGGAGTATTCTGCTGTATTTAGAACTTCAAGAAAATCATAAATTTTACTTTCACCCATACCGAATGCAAGAGCTGACAGTTTATTAAGGTCTTTAAAATCATAAATTTTTTGAGGTTTCAAACCTTGCGCTTCAACATAATTTTTAAACCTATAATATGGCTGGCTTAAACATCTTGCAAAATTCAAAACAGCTTCATCTTCAATTTTCCCCTGAACAATTTTCACACCTTGTAAATTTACCTCATGACCTTTCCCTGAAAAATATTTTGAAGCTGGATTTGAAACGAGGTCTATTCTTTTTATCTTTGATGAATATTTCGCTATCGCAAAAAAATAAGAAGATATACTTTCTTCCTTTGAAAATAAATCGGCTGTCTTTGAAAACCAAAAAATAGATCTTTTCANATCACGTAACGACATGGAAGAAAGAGGGTGTATCCAGAGATTATCTGAAAAATATCTTGCGTCATCTAAATCTATACCTATATCTAAGTTAGTTATTGAACTCAAATAATCTAAAATACCTACGACTTTCTCAGTAAAATTTGATGTTTTTTCCTCCGAGTTTGCACTGACGCGTGGTAAAGCCAAGAAAAATGAAAAGTAAAATAATAATAATAATAATAATAAAAAAGAAAAAACAACAAAAGATGAGGAAATTTTATATCTCATAGTTTAACCTAAAAACAAAATTTCAGAATCTTCCAACTTTTTGAATAAAAAGCAAAAACTTTGAAGCAACGATCAAAATAAAAAGCATGAAAAATTCAAGATTAAATTTTAAACTAAATTTTAATATACCAATATACATTTCCTCCGATGTAATAGAAAAGACAGATTTGAAATCTCTGAAAAAGTTGGTAAGTGAGAAAGAATTTGATTTTTATATTTCTTGCTTTTCAGCTTATAGACTCTACGAAAAATATAAGAAAAAGACAAATGAACTGATAAATAAAGGTAAAATCAAGCTAATAAATCCCCCGGCAGAGTATATTACTTTTGAACTTAAAAAAAACGAAAAACCAGAAGTCGCAGCGGAGAGATTTTTCAAAATAAGATATGAAGATGGGATAATAATAAATGAGGAAAAAATTAAGAAAAGAAAAAAAAAGAAGGGAGACAGCAAAAAGAGAAAAGGAGAAAAAAAGGGAAAGAAAGAGAATGGAAGTATCGGAGTAATTTTGAAAGAAATTTTGTCAGAGAGTATAAAAGAATTTCAAGAAAAAACAAAAACGAAAAGAGTTGAGATGCTTAATTTGAAAAGATTTCACAACTTGATATACGACGAACTTGAACTTGAAATAAAAAAATGGCTATGCGATACAAACTACATTTTGGGCCAAAGAGTTGAGGATTTTGAGAAAGAGTTTTCAAAATATCTTGGAGTAAAACACTGCATAGGAGTTGCATCTGGGACTGACGCTTTGGTCTTGGCTTTAAGAGCTATGGCTATAAAAATGGGCAAAGAATTTTTCTCCCGCGAAGATAAAATAATAACCACTCCTTTGACATTTACTGCAACTGNGATAGCAATAATAAGAGCAGGAGCAACCCCTGTTTTTGTTGATATTGACCCAAAAACATTTAACATATCACCAGAAAAAATAGAAGAGTATTTACAGAAGAATCCAAGTGGAGTTGTCGGAATAATTCCAGTTCACATATATGGATTGCCCTGCGATATGAAGAGTATAATAGAAATCGCAAAAAAATATAATCTTTTCGTTATTGAAGACACAGCACAAGCACTCGGANCNGAAATTCAAGGGAAAAAAGTAGGCACAATAGGAGATATCGGATGCCATAGCTTTTACCCATCAAAAAATCTCGGAGGCTTCGGGGACGGAGGAGCAATATCTACAAACAACGATGAAATCGCAGAAATAGTGAGAAAATTAAGAGAATACGGAGGGAAATCAAGATTTATCCCGGAAAATATAGGTTATAATTCTCGGCTTGATGCAGTCCAAGCTGCTTTGCTCAAAGTAAAACTCAAATATGTTGATNAACTAATTGAGATGAAAAACAAAATAGCTAAAAAATATGAATATGGTCTAAAAGATCTTANCGATCAATTGGAACTCCCTTATATTCCGGATGGAATGAAACACTCCTATCATCAATACACAATAAAAGTAAAAGGAGGTCAAGAGTTAAGAGACAAACTCAAAGAATTTTTAGATAAGAAAGGAATAGGAAACTTCATATATTACCCCGTTTTTTTGCACAAAATCCAACTTTTTTTTAAACTTGGAGCACAAATTGGCGGAGCTCTCGAAAACGCCGAAGATGTATCACGAAAAATTCTCTCAATACCAATAGACCCAATTACAACGGACGAAGAAGTAAGTAGAGTAATAAATGCAATAAAGGAATTCTTCTTTTCTACTTAAAGGAATTCTTCTTTTCTACTCCCACTCAATTGTAGCCGGGGGTTTAGATGTTATATCAAAAACTACACGAGAAACTTGTGGGATTTTTGCGGTAATTTTTCTTGAAACTTCATCTAAGAATTCGTAAGGTACTCTGCTCCAGTCAGCAGTCATACCATCAACAGAATCAACTATTCTTATCGCAACGACATAACCATATCTTCTTCTATCACCAGAGACACCAGTGCTTTTTGAGTTAGTAAGCACACAGAACGCTTGCCAAACCTTGTTATAAAGTTCATATCTTATCAACTCCTCCTCCAAAATCTCATCTGCTTCACGGAGAATGTCTATTTTCTTTTTTGTTATCTCTCCCAAAACTCTGACAGCAAGCCCAGGTCCCGGGAAAGGATGTCTGAAAATTATATCATCTGGTATTCCTAATATTTTTCCTATTTCTCTTACTTCATCTTTATATAATTGCCTGAAAGGTTCAACGAGTTCAAATCCAAGCTCCGCCGGAAGCCCGCCGACATTATGATGAGTTTTTATCACATGAGCCTTACCAGAAGCAGAAACCCCACTTTCTATAACATCAGGATATAAAGTCCCCTGAGCAAGAAATCTTAAATTTTTTTCTTCCTTTTTTGAAATCGCATAGTTTTTGAAGACATCAATAAAAGTGTTTCCTATTATCTTTCTCTTTTTTTCTGGGTCTATTATTCCTTTTAAGTTAGAGAGAAAAATTTTTGATGCATCCAAAATATTGATATTTATACCAAGTCTTGAAAAGTTTTTCCTTATTTTTTCGGATTCATTTTTCCGCAAAAGTCCAGTATCTACAAGAACAAAATCCACTTCATCGCCCTTGGCCTTATAAAGTAAATAAGCCATGATTGTAGAGTCAACCCCACCCGAAACAGCACACAATATTCCACCTTTGAGCTGTTTTATCTCATAAATTTTTTCTTCAATAAAATTACTCAAGGACCAATCAGAGGATGNCTTACATATTTCAAAAACAAAATTTTTTAGAATTTCCGATCCAAACTCAGTATGATGCACTTCGGGATGGAACTGAACTCCGAGGATATCCCCATATTTGAAAGCGGATATTGGAGAAAAATAAGTTTCACCAAGAATTTCAAAACCATCAGGAACTTCTGAAATNACATCTCCGTGGGACATCCACACGAAAAACTCAGATGGCAAATTTTGGAACAATTTATCTTTTGCTAAAACTTTGAGTCTTGCTCTTCCGTATTCACCAATCTTTGCTTTTTTTACCTTTCCACCAAAAACATGAGCTATAAGCTGAGCTCCATAACATATACCTAAAATAGGAATACCAATGGAAAATATAGCAGAATCAGGATATGGAGCGTTCTTTTGATATACACTCTCCGGACCCCCTGAAAGGATTATCCCATGCGGAGAAAAAGATTTTATTTTTTCTACTGGTGAATTAAAAGGTAGAATTTCAGCATAAACTCCGAGTGCTCTTATTCTTCTTGTTATAAGGTGAGTATATTGAGATCCAAAATCTAAAACAACTATCACGTCAGATTAAATTGAAAGATTAAAAAAAACAAGTTGCGGAAAGAAAAAATCAGAATTTAAAAGGAAAAATAAATCAGGATTTGTNTTTATCTTATTTTACTTAATCTTGTTTTATTTATCTTTTTTCTTTTTTTATTTTTATCAAGTAAAACGAACGCAGAGATAAAAGATTACTCTCACGATGATGGCAATATGCTGGCGATAAAATTACGGGAGCAAAATGATGAAAAAAAAACGATGTCAAAATAGAGGTGAGAAATTTTAAGCAAACAAGAATTTAAAATCAGCCATTTATTTCCGATTTCATATTTATAGATTTCATATTTATAAATTTTAACAAAATTATAAAAGTGAAATATATAAGTGAGTTTGCAACGGGAGCCATAGATAAATATATTAGCAAAAGCAATTATTTTTAAAGAAAAGTTTAATAAAAAAAACATAAAACTAAAAAAAAATGTTAAAATAAATTTTACTATGAAGAGAAATTTAGCTATTACAAANTTTTTATTTGTACCTTTAATTTGGTTTTATCTAACTTCCTGTGGAGCTGCTCCCACTTTTGAGCTCTCAGAAATACAGCCTCAATCACTCCAAATACGTAAGGGAGAATTTGGAACCTTCGTTCTCACAATAATACCGAAAAATGGATTTTCAGGTGTCGTATCTTTTGAGCTACTTGATAGAAAAACAAACGGTTCAATAGTAGGAATTGAGATATCACCAGTTGCAGCAAGCATAATTGGAGTTTCGTCTCAAANATTCATCGTAAATGTCGCAAACTTTGTTGAACCCCAAAAATATCAACTAAAAATAAGAGTGAGCTATGGAGCCTCTAACTTCAAAGAAAAAAATATAGATATTGAAGTTCTACCTCAACCAGCTTTTAGCTTAGGGGAGACGAATCCAAAATTACTCGTGGTTCCAGCAGGTGGAAGTGCTTCCTTTTCGTTACCAATAACTCCGCAAGATGGTTTCAAAGGTAAAATTTCACTTGAATTAAGAGATATTAATACAAACAGCCAAATGCTTGACTTTTCTCTCTTCCCAAATGAAATATCTTTACTTGAACCCGTAACACAAACTATTGTATTAAATGTAAATTACACCGCAAAAGAGGGAACTTATGATTTGAAGTTAAGGGGAATATCAGGAGAGATAATATCAGATACTAAATTTCAGGTTGTTGTAAGTGGGCAGATCGCTCCAACTGTTGTACCTCAGACGCCTAAATATTTTGAAATATCCGAACTTGCACCTCGCTCCATAACTTTACCGAAAGGTGGNAAAGCTAATTTAAACTTATCGCTCGTACCGAAAAATGATTTCAAAGGACAAATCTCCCTTGAAATATTAGAAAGAAACTCAAATAGCTTAATTGAAGGAATAAACATGTTCCCATATTCCCTACATATTCTTGAACCAGTAACCCAGACAATAACTTTGTATG
>AWOA01000028.1 GCA_000494225.1 Candidatus Calescibacterium nevadense OTU 1 | reverse complement strand
TATGGTAGCATGACTCAACTAATTTATCTGACCGTCTCTCCTAATGCCTTAACAGGAAATTACTCCCTCAAACTCAGAGCATCTTCTGGTAGTATCTCACAAGAAAAAAATTTCTCCCTTATTATTACCGATGGAACANCCACACCCACAACACCTTACTTTGATATATCTGATCCAAATCCTGTAAGTTTGGTAGCGGCTGCAGGACAAATCAAAACTTTCAGCCTGACAATAACTCCCCAGAATGGTTTTTCAGGAAACGTTAATCTCTATATTGTTGATAGAGACACAAACGGAACAATCTACGGAATATCTGTGACTCCATATTTTGTCAGCGTAAATCAGGAAGTAACACAGGTTGTAAGCTTGAATGTAGATTCTTCTGTATCTCCTGGATACTATGCTCTGAAAATCAAAGCTTCATCTGGGGGAATAGTAAAAGAGAAGAGCTTAGATCTAACTGTTCTAAACCTTTGGGCAAAAGCTTACGGCTCGTATTCAAACGATGAAGCTCTGTCTATTCAAAAAACATCAGATGGAGGATTCATAGTTGCAGGTTATATGAGAATCTCCGGAACAAATNACGATATATGGGTTCTAAAACTTGATAAAGATGGAAATGTTCAATGGCAAAAAGTATTTGGAGGACCTTTTTTAGATCAAGCATATGATGTAAAGGAAACTAGTGATGGAAATTATATAGTAGCGGGATACTCTGTTACTTCTGTTCCCACANCACAAAGCAATGGCTTTATCGTAAAACTTGATTCAGATGGAAACTTTTTATGGTCTCTCACTTACGGTGACACAGCCGATGATGAAGAATTCAGATCCTTAACAATATCTCAAGAAAGTGGGGTAGAATACATTATTGTCACAGGTTATACAAAATTGGTTCAACAAATGATGAATTCAGATCCTTAACAATATCTCAAGAAAGTGGGGTAGAATACATTATTGTCACAGGTTATACAAAATCATTTGGTGCCGGAGGAGAAGATGCATGGATTTTGAAAGTAAATTCTTCCAACGGTTCCATTATTTGGCAAAAAGCCTATGGAACATCAAATGATGATAGATTCCAAAGAGTCATAACATCATCATATAATGGTTCCGTAAGCTATGTTTTTGCAGGAAGAACTTATACAGGTTCGACAAGATATGATTTCTGGCTGATGGTAATAGATAAAGATGGAAACATCAAGATGAGCAAAAGATATTTCTATCCTTTACTCTCTCCAGGAAATGAGTTTTCATGGGACATCAAAGAAACCCAGGATGGTGCATTTGTAATCACTGATTTAGCTGAAAGATATATAGGTTCTGGGGGGAGAGATATCTGGATATTAAAGATAAGAAAAGAAGATGGAGAAATCATATNTGGGAGAGTGGGTCAATATGATGATGAAGCGCGTTCCCTTCTGATAGATGAAAATGGTGATATTATAATTGCGGGTACAGCGCGTAGCCTTGTATCAGGCTCAAATGCATATGATATATGGATTTTGAGATTAGATAAAGATGGAAACTTAAAGTGGCAAAAAGTGTATGGAATGATGGGTAGTAGCAGTAGTAGCCACGACTTAGCAAGTTCAATTTGCCAATCCGATGANGGTAACTTTGTAATAGCAGGATATACTACAACTTCTGGCGGAGGTACGGATGTTTTTGTTATGAAAATTACNCCTGAAGGCTATATTAAATTTAATCCCGCATCAAGTATGGTATCAAAAGATTCACTTGGATTTGATATACAAACATTCGGAACTTCACAAGATGTCACAACAAATTCTTTCGACACAAGTGCGGTCCCGCAGAGTGCAAGTTTCGTATCTCAAGACAGAGTATACTGGATTATAAATCATGCTCCATAATATCCTAAAAACTTTTATCTGGCAGAAAGTAGTTTTTTCTTCTCATATGCAAGACTACAAAAATCAAAATTATATAAACGATAAATATAAGAATTGAACTGAAATTATTCTGAGACGAAACAAAGCACCCACAACCTTTGGTTTCAAACCCTACACCGGATATATAAACTTTTTTTCTTTCTCTATCTAAAAACTCTACTTCAAACTCGGTCGGTAAATTTGAATCAAAATATAGTTTATGATAAGTACTCCATCCAAGATCGTAGTACCCTGANGAATCAAGAATGCGAAATGGGAACGANCTTTTCAGGTATATAACGGTATAAGCTTTCTCTCCCACTCTTTCGGATGATTTTTGAATTTCTATATTCTTTTCTTTTTTTTCATTTGGCAAAATAGGAGGTATATTGCTCAGGAATTCGGGTACTCTGAGTTTTCCACATCCCCACACTTTGTTTGGGACATCTCCTGTGAATTCATCTTTTAGTGCTCCTTTACACAAAGCTTCAATTATATCCTGTGGTGTAAGATAAGGGTTTCTTTCAAGGGCCAATGCAACTGCTCCNGTGACATGTGGTGTAGCCTGTGATGTTCCTGCNTCTCCGCACAAATACTCATCATTTGATGGACAAACGGAGTATATTATCTCACCCGGAGCCACTATATTAGGCTTTGAAGAATCAAATCCCCAAGATGAAAAAACAGAAATTTCTCCTTTTTTACTTTTCGGTGATGTCAAGTTATATGAACCAACAGCTATTATATCAGGAGAAGTTCCAGGAACAGAGATTGTTCCTTCTGATTGAGGTTTTAGGTCTCCTTCCGATGAGAAAAGACAACCTTCCGGGTCAGAGGATATCCACCCGTCTATTCTTACTTTTTTTGAACTTTTGAACCTCAATACAAGTTTATCACTTATTTTTCTTGATGCGAATATTATTCCATCTTTCAGTTGAGATTTTGAGTAAGTTATGTTTTCAAGGTAAAAAGATATATCTGCTCCTCCCTCGTAATCAATAAGAGCAGCCTGAGNNCCGGAATTCACAACAAATTTTCTTTCTCCTTTTTTGATCTCCGTATATGAATCTTCTATTCCCAAAATATGAACAGATATTTCGAGGTTTGAACCTTTACTTGTCCAAAATTGTACCTCACAATCTCCTACCAAATCTACTACTGCCGATACTTCGCCTTCAAATTCACCTCCAAGATGTATTTTTTGATTTGCCTCGTTTCCTGCCGCTGCAACTATTATTCTACCTTTTCCAATCTGCTGTCTGAGGAGTAATTCAAACAAACTTGTTCCATCGTGTGGTCCAAAATGTCCCCCCAAACTTATATTTATAACGGCTGGCAAATTCCACTTTTCAGCATAAGAGAAAATATATTTTGCAGCATCAATAACCAAATCTTCATACATAGGAGTTGAAACCACAACTAAAAGAGATTCAGGAGCTATCCCTATCTCCTTACCATCTCCTACNTCAAGNGAAATCACNCCTGATATGTGAGTTCCGTGTCCGAGACTATCTTGTGTAGGNCATCCNTTNTGGTCTTTCANCCCTTCCCTTAAAGAAGGNAANAAACATTCNANNCCATAATTGAAGTTCTGAGGCGTAGTAAAACCTTCTGAGTATTTTTGATTTTCTTGATCCCATATTATAGCAGCTTTTGAGAAATTTTTTTCCAATCCAAGCCGAGAAAGAGCATCTGAGATACCATAAGCAAGAAGTTCAGAATACCATCTTATACCCGTATCTATTACTCCTACAACTACTCCCTTTCCACTGACTCTGAAAACATCACGNGCAACCCTTGCTCCTATTTCNTCTGACGATTCATAAATTTTTGTGAAAATTCTCTCCTCTCCTATGATTTTATCGCTATTTTTATAATAATAATTTTCTTTTTTTATATTTTTGGGGAAGAGCTTACGAGGAGATCTAACATATACCACGTTTCCCACAAAACATTTTTTTANATCCCGCATATTCTTTAAGATACAATTNATCTCATCTAANTTAAGTTCTCTTGTATAAACAATTGGAATAAAATTCGGTTTCCACCTTGAATCTAAAAGGNTCAAAGGAGATAAGTTCCCATATAATCTAATCTCAGCCTCCNTGAGTTCAACTATCATGACTCTNTTATNTTCCCGCTGAGTATGAGCTTCAAGGAGAAGTAATGGGTCTAAAAAAACTTTTTCGGGTTCAGATAAAAAGACAAAAAAGAGAGAGTATAAGGTAAATGTAGTCATAGTTTTTCAGATAAGATTAAGATTTTGATTAAAAGGAATAATTTTTTTGATTTTTTGAAAATTGATTACGGCGGTTTAATTTTATGGTTTTATATGGAAGCAAAAAGCGTAAAGATTTGCAAAGTTTGCACGGGAGAGCTACCACCAATCACATATAAAAATCCTGATTTTATCTCACAGTNCCTCACTCCGCGTGGAATGATTAAGGTTAGTAGGATAACTGGGTTATGTTCAAAACATCAAAGACAGCTCGGAAGAAATATAAAAAGGGCAAGACATCTCGCATTACTACCGTTCACAACAGTAGGAACAAAAATTCAACCTCATGAGCTGAAAGAAATCTTTGAATCATCCAGCAAAAAGAAAAAAGAAGAAGAACAAAATCAATTACAAAAACAAAAAGGTAAGGCAAAAGAAGAAGAAGCATTAAAAGAAGAGGAAACAAAAGAGTGAAAATAATAATTAGAAGAAAAAAAAGAAAAAAGAAAAAGGAGGTTTGCTTAACATGAAAGTTTACTTTATTCAAGATGCAGGAGAATACGGAAAAAAAGGGGAAATCAAGGAGGTTTCAGAAGGACTTGCGAGGAACCTTTTAATAAGACGTGGATTAGCAATAAAATTGTCTGAACATCTGGAAAAACACATACAAGATGTTGAAAAAGAAAAAAAGAAAAAATACGAAAGACTTATAAAATTTGCAGAAAAAGAATCAAAAGAACTTGACGGAAAAACCTTTGAATTCTACGAAAGATCAAAAGAAGATGGTTCTCTATATGGTTCAGTAAGAAAAGAAGATATAGAAGCCAGAATAAAATCAAGATTTAATTTCAAATCCGAATTTGATGTAATTTTAGAAAGTCCAATAAAAAATACAGGAAAATATGAGGTTGAAGTTGATTTCATGAAAAAATACAAGGCTAAAATAAAAGTCGTAGTAAAATCAAAGAATGCATAGTTTCTCTCCTTCAAATCTGCCTCAATCTCCCGATTTTGGAGATATAAAAAAACTCGCAAAAAAATTCTTTGAAATCCTGAAAGAGAAAAAGATAAAATGCGCAGTTGTTGAATGCTCAACAGGAGGTTCTATTTCGTCTGAAATAGTAAAAAATATAGGTGCATCTCAGATTTTCTTGGGAGCATTTCTACCATACTCAAATGAACTCAAGTCTTTTCTCTCCGCCGACCTTTCAGATGGAGCAGTCTCTGAAAAATGTGCTTTATCTCTTGCAAGAAAAGTAAAAGACATAACAAACGCGGATCTTGTAATTTCTGAAACATCTATATTGGGTCCCAAAGGAGGAACGGAAACAAAGCCGGTCGGACTTTCTTTTTTAGCAATAGCTTCAAATAAAGGTGAATTTTCTTTTGTGAATTTTTTTAGAGGAAACAGAGAAAAAATAATGAAATATGTTGTAAGTTCTGCTTTCTTTTTCGCAATAAATCACATATTGGGCTGGAACCTTCAAACAAGAAAAGTAGCTTCAACATTCATTGAATATAAAGGTAAAATTCTAATACTGAAAAGAAGTAGAAAAGTCGGAAGTTATAGAGGAAAATGGGGAGTTGTATCAGGACATATAGAAGAAGGAGAAACGGAAGAAGAAACATCTTTAAAAGAGCTCAAAGAAGAAATAGGACTTGATATAAATCTTATAAAAGAACTTACGAAATCATCTCCTTTTGAACTTTCAGATATAAAACTTGGAATAAGGTGGGAGATAACTCCATTTCGCGCAGTTTTAAAAACCAAACCGAATATAAAGATAGATTGGGAACATGTAAAATATTTATGGATAAAACCTTCCGAACTTTCTAAATTCAAAACCGCACCCCTGCTCTATCAAGGATATCTCAAAAATATATTTAATCCCTACGATACAAAAATTTTTGGAACACAAATTTAATTTATCAGAACAACTCAAATAATAACTCTTCTTCCCACATCAATAAACTTATCTCCGTTGTATTTCTAGGTATTTTTATAATAACTCTCTAATTTTGGAAGAAGATATTATTAAACTTTAACGTAATGTATGTACTAACAGAACTGTTGAAAAGAAATTATTATAATTTTTATACAAAATAATGTCTGAACATATTTTTGTTTTTAGAAAACCCAAGAAAAATGAAAAATAATAAATTATCAAGTCATTAGAAATGATGTGGGGAAAAAGAGAAAAACAAAAGATGAACAATTTATTTGAAGAAAAATTAGAATTAAAAAGTAAAATTCTTATTGAAGATACTCCACAAAAACAAGAATATAGTTTAGAAGAAATAAAGAACAAAGTTATTCTAGGAGATGCATTTAAAGTTTTAAGAAAAATTGAGAAAGAAGTCTTTGATATGGTCTTTATTGATCCTCCTTACTTTTTGCAACTACCAAACAAGGAATTAAAACGATGGAGAGTAAAAACTGTTGTCGAAGGTGTAAATGATGAATGGGATAAGTTTTCCTCCTTTCATGAATATGATAATTTTATCACAATGCTCCTTACCGAAGTTAAAAGAGTGATGAAACCTACTGCTACAATTTGGGTTATCGCAACATATCATAGCATTTTCAGGATAGGTAAAATTATGCAAGATTTAGGATTTTGGATACTTAATGATGTAATTTGGGTGAAGACTAATCCTATGCCGAATTGGTTAGGAGTCAGATTTACAAATGCCACTGAAACCCTCATCTGGGCGGTGAAAGATAAAAGTGTAAAAAAATATACTTTTAATAAAGAATATGCAAAAAAATTTGGTATTGGCAAAATAGGCGCTAATGTTTGGACACTTCCCATTTGCTTAGGTGCTGAGAGGCTCAAAGATGAAAAAGGTAAAAAATTACACTCCACACAGAAACCCATAGAATTACTTAAAAGAGTTATTTTAACATCCACAAATGAAGGTGATTTGATTTTAGACCCTGTTGCTGGAACTGGTACCACAGGTTATGTGGCGCACATATTAAAAAGAAATTTTGTTATGATAGAAATTAATCAAAAATATGTAAATGGTATATTAGAAAGATTTAAATATTCACATCTATTAAGTTAAAGAAGCAAATGAATTACGAAAAATTTTGTGCTATCTTAAATAAACATATATTTGAAGGTGAGAAGAAAGAATTACTACGGAAGATCGCAGAAAATCCAGAGCGATTCATAGGTTTATTCAGACCAACTAAACCGGGCGCTAAAGTCTTACAGCATCTTCTACAATCTCATGAAATCCGTATGGGTGACGCCCTTGAAGAAATAATAGAAGAAATATTAAAATCTCTCGGATTCAAAGTTTTGCCAAAAAGGGTGACAAATGAAAGTGGCGAAGTATTATTACTAGACCAGTATTTTACAGATGGTAAAGTGTATTATTTCATTGAACAAAAAATAAGAGATGATCATGACTCCACAAAAAAGCGAGGACAGATATCTAATTTCGAAACTAAGCTTGAATTTCTATCTAAGAAACATGGGTCAGCATTAGTTGGGATCATGTATTTCATTGATCCTGAACTTTCTAAAAACAAAAATTATTATCTTCAAGAATTAGAGAGACTTAAAGAATTTTACGGAATTAAGCTTTATCTTTTCTATGGNAAAGAATTATTTGACTACTTTAATTGCTATGATATTTGGAACAAAATACTTTTATGGNTAAAACAATGGAAAGATAGCTTACCTGAATTACCAGATATAAATTTTGATACTAAACCTCAAGAAAGTTTTGAAGAAATCAAAGATTTAGAACTAAGATATTGGAGGAAAATTTTAGAAAATGATAAATTATGGGAGGATGGAATTATAAAAGCAATATTCAGGGAAAGTATCATTTTAAAGAAATTAGCAAATTTTTTTGGTGAAAAAGAAAATATTGCTTACAAAAATTTAAGCAAATTATTGAAGGAGAAAATTAAAAAATATTACTAATTGAAAAACTTACACACAGTGTAAAAGAGGAAATTTGAAAATGAGTAAGTATAACCATTTAGCAGAAATCTTCAAATGATTACCGAATAATTTAAACTAAATAAATCAAACTAAAATAAATAAAGAGGGAAAAGAGAAGGTGTATTATAGAAGATAATGAACNACCAGACGAAATCTCAATTGAATTCAGTTATTTTCACAGAAAAACTGAATAAAGTTTCAGTAAGAATTCACGGTATGACATGCTCTGGATGCGTTGCAACAGTAGAGAAAACTATAAAAGCTATTGATGGTATAAAAAATGTTTCAGTAAGTTTAATAGATGGACAAGCAGAAATTATTCTGGAAAAAAGAGAAAAAAATATTGCGAAAGAGATATTTGAAAAAATAAAAGAAAAGGGATACAAAGTTGAAACTAAAAAAGCCATTTTTTTAGGAGATGTAAGTTGGGCAATNCCTCAAAAAATAAAAGAAAATTTAGAGAAAACAAAGGGTATTGTTTCGGTAAAACTAAATCAAGCATCTGAAGAGATAGAAATTGAATTCATTCCAGGTTTTGTAAAAATTGACGACATAAAAAATGAGCTCAAAAAACAGGGAATAAAAATAAAGGGAGTAATATCAGAGGAAAAACAAGAAATCTTTCATGACGAAACCAAAGCTCTAAAAACAAAATTCCTCCTTTCCATACCGCCATCCATATACTTTATCTTCAAAATGATCTTTGGATTTCATACTCCANACATAGTAGATTTTTTTGTTTCAACTCCTGTGATATTATTTTTATCTTCNCACTTTTCAAGGGGATTTTTGAAGAAACTCACATCTTTTTCATTTGATATGAATTTTCTTGTCTCAATCGGGATATATTTAGGTTATTTTGTAAGCACTTTATATGTTTTCTTTCCGAACCTTTTCAGAGAAGAAGTGATGTTTTTTGAAAGCTCAGTTCTTATAACATCTATTATGCTTCTGGGAAAATCAATTGAGCTTTCCGCAAAGAAAGACATACTACCTGCTTTAAAAAAATTATCAGAGCTTGAACCAAAAACAGTAAAAGTTAAAAGGAANNGCAAAGAAATTGAGGTAAAATTTGAAGACGTAAAANTAGGAGATGANATAATCTTATTTGAGGGTGAAAGAGTATCACACGATGGGACTCTGATAAATGGTAGCGTAAAAGTTGATGAATCTCACATCAGCGGAGAACTTGAACCTAAAACCAAATTAGAAGGAGAAAAAATATTCTCAGGTTCTCTCATTTTAGAAGGAAGTGGAATTTTGAAGGTAGAAAGTGAAAGCGAAAATACGATTTTGAGGAAAATAATTTCAGCTGTAAGACAAGCTCAATTTTCAAAAAGTAGCATTGAAAAATTTGGAGATAAAGTATCTCAGTTTTTTGTACCTTTTATAATATCAATCTCGTTTTTTGTTTTCATATACTGGATATTTTCAGATAGCTTTGTGTTCGCTCTTGAAAGAGCTTTATCGACCATAGTTGTAGCATGCCCTTGTGCTTTGGGACTTGCAACTCCGACGGCTGTCGCATCAGCAATAGGAAAAGCACTCTCTAAAAAAATACTCATAAGAGATGGCTCAATATTTGAAATTTTGCCCAAAATAAAAGTNGNAGTATTTGATAAAACNGGAACCATAACAGANGGNAAATTGAAACTGAAAGATATTATCTTGTTTAATCCCGAATATGAAAGAAAAGAAATTTTATTTTTGATTTCATCTTGCGAGATGAATTCAAATCATCCAATANCAAGGGCAATTATAAATTTTGCCTTATCCGAGGGTATAACTCCTAAAAACCCAGATTTCTTTTTCAACTCAAAAGGAAAAGGAGTTTTTGCAAAAATTTANGGAAACGAAATAGCTATCGGCAAACCTGAATTTCTTGAAGAAACAGGAATAAAAATTGAAGATAAAGAAAAAGAAAAAATCCAGAAACTTTTGAAAGAAAATAAAAACACCTGTGTTCCCTTTGGAATAAACGGGAAATTAGTAGGAGTACTTACTTTTGAAGATAATATAAAAGAGAAAGCAAAGGAAGTCGTAAATGGACTGAAAAAAATTGGATTGAAAGTTTTTATTCTTACAGGAGATAAATCTTCCGTTGCAGAAAAAGTAAGTTCTATTTTAGGAGTTGATGGATTTTTTGCAGATGTTATTAGTGATAAAAAAGCTGAGATCATAAAGAGCCTACGAAAGTATGGAAAAGTCATGATGGTAGGTGATGGAATAAACGATGCCCCAGCTCTGGCCGAGGCAGATGTTGGAGTAGCAATATCATCAGCTTCTGAAATTTCAAAAGTCACAGCAGATGCCGTGGTGGAGGATATAGATGGTGTTATTCATATCTTCAAGCTCGGTAAAAAAACATTTTCAATAATAAAGCAAAATTTTATGTGGGCTTTCTTTTATAACTTACTACTAATACCGATTGCAGCAGGAGTACTATATAACTTTGGAATATCTCTGAAACCTTTCATGTCAGCAATTGCTATGTCTTTGAGTTCTATTTTTGTTGTTCTGAACTCTCTGAGAATAAAAAATCTCTCTTTATAAGAACCAAGAAAGCATCGTTTTTGAGTACAGGGTAAAAATCATCTCTCTTTACGATATCATAAAGGTCAAAAAAGTGATAGCTCAAAATAAAAACATCGTAAAAATCTAAAATTTGAGATATTCTTATCATTCTTCTTTTAAATTCTTGCTCTCCCCCGAAAAGTATATATTTTCCGGCAAGGTCACAGTCAAAAGATATATAAAAAATATCTGATTTCGTAGCACATAAAATATTGATATCTTTATGATCTTTTTCACTTCCAATCTGTTTTTTTATATCATTCACAGTATCAATTACTTTTTTATGCTCTGAGTAAAGCAAAAAAGGTTTGAACATTTTTTCTGACTTTGAAAATATATAAAGAGATAATGCAAAACAAAGAGAAGAAAATACGAAAGATAAGAGATGAGAAATTTCATAACCTTTCAACTTNACCTCGTCTAATTTTTTAAAGGTTCTGAATAGAATAATGTAGCTTAAAGGTATGAACTGCCAAGGCATAGCGAAAAAAAACGGAACCGCAANTATTGAAAGAACAAAATAAACTCCCAAAAAAGAAAAAAATAATTTATTCTCTCTTGCAGCAGAAAGAAAAGCTGGAACGAAAAAGAAGATATTGAAAACCGCAGAAAAGAAAGAAAAATATTTCCATTTTAGCGTTATTCCGAGTTCCTTGAGAATATAATATAAATTCCCTGACAAAATAAAATCTACTATTCTTGTTGCAAAAAGCTGAGGTAAAAATAAAAGCTTAGATACAAATTCCAAAAAGAAAGAACTCATAATATCAAAACCTTCCAAGGCTTCCCTCTCNTAAACCTCNCCACCAATAAAAGATGGTATCATATATACAAGAAAAGCTAAAATATAAAGCGGAGAAAAAATGAGCAAAGTCCTCACAAATCCTTTTAACTTTTCACATTTTTCAATTTGAAAATTCCTCTCATAATTTCTTTTGTCAACAAACCATACCAAAACAAATGATATTACAAATGAAACAACAATAACAAATCCACGAAGATGAGTAAGACACAAAATCAAAGATAATAGATTAAAAATCACGAAATTTTTCCTTTCAAGATAGATAAAACATAAAAAAGTTAGAATTGTCATCAAAAGATAGTAGAGCATACCTGCATGTATAAAGAGGAAGTTTATCAAAAAAGAAAGCAAGAAAGGAGCACCGGAGATATTTCCAACTTTTCTCGCAAAGTAAAANGCAAATGAAAACAGAATAATAATGTTCAAAATCCTNAGTCCAACTATCTCTGAACCAAAACTCCTAAATAAATCTCTGACCTTTCCTGAAATTTCAAACATAATTGATGATATGGGACCAGTATGTCCCCATCCCAACAAAGCAAACTCATAACCAAATATCTTCAAACTCAACTTCGGTGGTAAAGGTCTTTTTACAAGTTCAAAAAAAAGAAACTTTTCTCTTATTTCTGCTGATCTTTTAACAAGAGATTTTTGATGGTAAAACTCCTGTTCTACAATGCTATCTACTTTACGGAATTCGTCTTTCTTCTTTTCTATATCCTTGTCCGATAGCGAGTTCAATATTATAACCCCTTTTCCTTCATCTATCTTTACTATAAACTTTCTCTTTGTAGCTATCCATTCTTCCTCGTTAAGAGGAGCAATTTTTTTAGCTCCATCAAGAAAAACAAAAAACAAAGAAAAATACAGAGCAAAAGAAAAGAAAAAGAGAAACATTCTACTAACCATAGTTAAATTTTATTTTTTACTGAAAAATTATATATGAGAATATTTGAGAAATTATGGGAATCAAAAGTCACAGGTCTGAGGTTCGGAGAGATAAATTTTGATGAATCTGATGGTTCCATATTTGCTGAAATTCGTTATAATTTGGAAAGCGAAATAAAAAAATTTGACTTCATTGTGGCAAGAATAAAGACGAAATTTTCTCATAATTTTCTTAAATTCCCAGAAACTTACACTGAGAATATAAAAAAGGATTTTAAGCTACTTTCAGATCTTGGTTTTACTTTCCAAGATGTTCAGATTTTCTTTTCTGTCGAAANGAGCTCGAAAATATTTGCTGATCCCCTTGATACATCAAAATGGCCAGATATAATATTTAAGCAAAATTTGGATGAAAGCGAAACAAATTTTCTTCTGAATTTTTTGCCAAATAATTTCAGGTTCTCNTGGTACTTCAAAGAAATTCCNGAAATAGCAGAAAAAATATATAGAAAGTGGATAGAAGAGATAATTTTATCTGATGATGGAATTTATATTTTCGCTTCAAATAAATATGACNGCTCAAAATTTGGATTCTTTGGAGCAAAAAATGTTAATTTTTCTGCTCGCTTCCCTCTGATGTTTTCACAAGGCATACCATCATATGTTATCGTCAGAGAGTTCGCCCAAATTTTACGAAAAAACGGGTTCAGAAATTTTGAAATAAAAATTTCACTTATATCAAACAAAAAGTTTACACTTTTATACAAAAATATTATTGGAAATTCTAATCCCCATATTGAAATAATTATGAGCAAGAAAAATTTTTAATTTTAATGATTTTATAATCAATTTCCCTCTCCAAATATCATCCATATCTTTTTTCTCAACTCTAAAAATTCTTTTGGGGCTTGTGATGGATACCTACCGTAAGATGGAAAAACTCTGTTTGACAAGAAAATACAAAATTCTTTTCTTCCGTGTTCTATCCAAAAACCACAACCTGTGAAACCAAGATGTCCAAAAAGAATTTTATCTTCCAAAACAAAAGAATCAAAACCAAAAAAAAATCTCTCTCCTTCTTTCACCATTTTTTCTCCTTCAGAGAAATCTATGTTCTCAATAAAGTATATGCAGAACTTTGATATTTCATAGGCATCCGACAAAAGCCCAGCATGTAGTGATAGACTATCCATAAAGTATGAATTCTCATCATGGACTCTTAGCTCATAAGAAGTTTTTATTATGTATTTTCTTTCGTTTTCGGGAGTATAATTATAAAAATAAATTCTATTTGCTTTCAATTTAGATTTCACATCAGAAAAAAGTTGAAGAATATTTTTTTTTGTTTTCTTTTCGAAAAAGTTCGTAAGGCAAATAAAACCTATATCACTATATATACATTTTTCCCCTACTTTATAACATAAAGAAGAATTCCAAGCTTCATCAAAAATTAGATTCCTAGTCTCATGAACTTTTGATTTTTCTGATTCAATTTTCTCAAATAATGGTATGTGAGCACAAAATCCTGCCTTGTGTGATAATATATGCCCAACCCTTATTTTTTCCTTCTCGTATTTATCTGTTTTTGGTTCGAACAAGAATTCGTATATTCTCTCGTCGGTTGAAGTACCAGTTTGAAAAAGTATTGTAATTCCCGCTATAACTTTCGTCAAGGATGCAATATCAAAAAGACTTTTCTTCTCACAACCTATATATTCTTCATAGAAATTTCCAGAATAATCTCCCATAAGAAGAGCGCAAGCTGGATAAAGTTTTAGCTTCTGACCTAATTCAGCTACCTTCCTTGCCTCCTCAAATCTTCTTTTTAGACCCACAGATTTTAAAATTATAATTATACTGTGTTATGATTTTTCATGCACTTTTTCTGCTTTTTCTTTACAAACAAAATAGTAGCATCATAAAAGATATAAAGTCGGTAGAGTTTGAAGATTACGTAAGAATATCTTTGGAACTGAAAGAGAAAGTAGATTTTAATTTTTCGGCAGATAAAAAAACTATATCTCTCTTGTTTTCACGAGAATTATCACCACGCAAGAAAATTATTGAAATTAATGATATAAGAAAATCTAAAACTATAAGCTCAAATTTTTGGGCTGAGCTTCAAGAAAATAAAATAGAAATCAAATTCAAAAACAATTTCTCAGTAGCAAGATACTTTGTTATCCCGTTTCCATACAAAATAATAATCGATGTTGGTTTCAAAGAAAAAGACATAGAAGATTTTATGAGGGAAAAGAAAAGGAAACCAAGAATAGTCATAGACGCNGGACACGGTGGGAAAGATCCAGGAACGACCTTTTCCGGTATAAAAGAAAAGGACATAGCTTTATTTGTAGCAAAAAAACTATATGAAGAAGCGAAAAGAAGAGGGAAATTTGATACATTTTTGACAAGAGATAAAGACATATTTTTAGAGCTTGAAGAACGTAGCGCAATAGCAAACGCATTGGAGTGTGATGCCTTCATCTCGATTCATGTAAATTCCTCAAAAACTTACGCAAAAGGTTTTGAAATCTATTACTTCTCTCAGAAATTTTCAGAATACGCCTTTAGGATTGCACAGAAAGAAAATGGAGTAAAAATGACAAAAGATGAATCAATCGCTTTCAGCATATCATCTGATTTCCGAGAGGATTCATCAAGAGAATTTGCAAAAACCATAGCGTCCCGTATAAATAAATTAAACTCCGTCAGAAGAATAGAAGGAGCGCCATTTTATGTTCTTGCGGGAACTTTCTGTCCATCAGTTCTCATAGAATTAGGTTTTATTACAAACCCAGAAGACAGAAAGAAACTTAAAGATAAAAATTATATCTCCCGACTAGTAGAAAAAATATATATCGCAATAGAAGAATTTATGANCNCTTATCTTTATCAGAACTCCTATCTTTGAAAGTTATTTCAATTTTAAGTTCAACCGATGTATCAAGAATAACTCTTTTCATNAAACCAACAACATCAATTGATTTAAAAAAGAACCTCAACTCCTCCCTTAAAACATTGCTAATTGCCTGAACAAGTATCTTTGAAGCATTTGTGCCCTTTTCAGCTATCAAAGAGAGAATATTCCATACCGCAGGAAGGCGAGAAAATAAGTTCCTTATCTCCTCATATATCTGCCTATCCTTTTCTCTCTCTTCATCTTTACTTTTCAGNCCGACCTGGTTTCCAACACCCTCTTTCACAGACTTTTTCTTTATATAAGCCATAATAGAATTTTAGCAATATTTTCTATTTTATTCCCTATTCTTCCATATTTTCAATTCCCTCTATATTATACTGGAAAAATTCTATATTCAAAATTCAAATATACTCGTTCCTTCTCCTAAGAAAAATCCCATGATAAAGAAGCTTATGAAATTGAAAACAAAGGAAAGCAAAAAAAAATTGCTTCATGATTCTCTACTTTTTAATCATTGCTTCCCTCCTAATTTCCTGAATAACTAAAAACAGAAAAAAAATAACAAGGAAAAAAGATAAAAAGGAATTATAAGCGAAAATTTTATTGTCTTCACACAAAAAATTTTTCAAGGGAATAANCTTGAATGTATGGAATCTCAAGGAATAAATTTGAGACCGCCAGAAGAAATAAGGCAAATAATAGATTCTTTATTTAAGTTCATAGAAAGCGAAATCATACCACTTGAAAAAGAGAACAAAAAACTACTTGAAAGTGAGGTTAACATGTATGAACCCAACGGATACCTTAAAAAAGAAGTTCTTGAACTGAGAAAATATGTTAGAAAAAAATCTGCAAAAGCTGGGTTTTTGAATATGTTCGTCCCAAAGGAATTGGGTGGTATGGGACTTGGCCCATTGACTTCTGTATTTGTAAATATAGCTCTACATGCAAGATATGGTCCCGGGAGACCTCTGATAACATCCGGAAAAGGTCTNCTCATCCATCCACTCATAGCCGGATTTGTAGATGGTCCATCACCTGTTATTTTAGAACTTTCCGATGAGCTCAAAAAAGCTTATCTACCATCAATGCTTGAAGGAGAGAAAACTTTGTGTTTTGCTTTATCTGAACCAGAAGCAGGTTCTGATATATGGTCGCTAAAAACAAGAGCTGAAAGAAAAAATGGGAGATGGGTAATAAATGGACTGAAACAATGGATTACAAATGGTCCGTATGCTGATTTTTGCGTAGTCTTCGCAGTAACAGATCAAGATTTGCTAAAACAAAAGAAAGGAGGAATAACTGCCTTCTTTGTTGAGAAAGAAAGAGGTTGGAAGGTTCAATCTATAATTCCATANATGGGACATGTAGGCTCTGACACCGGGATTTTATCTTTTGATAATGTTGAGGTTCCAGATAGTCATGTTATAGGTGAAGTTAATTTTGGATTCATAAAAGCTATGCAAGGAATAGATATAGGAAGGCTTGCAATAGGTGCAATNTGCGCCGGACTTTCTGAATGGGCATTAAACCAATCTATTGAATACTCAAAACAGAGAAAAGCTTTTGGTAACCCGATAGCGGAATATCAGGCAATACAGTTTATGATTTCTGATTCGTATATAGATACATACACATCGCAAGTTCTCGCAATACACTGCGGATGGAAAGCTGAAAATTCAGATAGAATCCCAGTCAAAGAAATTTCAGCAGTTAAAGCTTATTGTGTTGAGGCTTGTCAGAGAGTTTATGACAGAGCGATTCAAATTTTCGGTGGAATGGGACTTACCAATGAATTGCAGCTCCAAGATGGTTGGCGACTTGCAAGAACCTACAGAATCCCAGATGGAACATCTGAAATTCAAAGAAGAACAATAGCCCGAAGATTACTAAAAGGAGATACGTCAATTCTTTAAGGATNATAAGGATAATACTTGACCTAACTATAATTTTTGTTTTTGATACTCTAATTTTCTATCTNTCGGAACTCATTCACAGATTCCTTATCTGCAACTGGTAAATGTTTCAGCTTCACAAGATTTATTTTTGCTCTCGTTGCATCAATAACTTCTATTTCCCATCCATCAAAAATTATTTTCTCACCTTTCTCTGGAATTCTTCCGAGCATTGAAATTATTGTTGATGCTATTGTGGAAAATCTATCATCTATGTTCACACCGAGCTCTCTATTTATATCTCTTATCGGTGTTTGACCTTTTGCGTAGATAAACTCACCATCCATCCAGAAATTTTCTTTTTGATCAGAAAATTCGTCTTTTATAGAACCGACGATTTCCTCTATTATATCCTCCATAGTTACTATTCCTTCAAATTTGCCTTGATCATCTATTATGCATACAATATGAGTTTTCCATATTCTGAAATCTTTAAGCTGATCTATAACGGATTTATTCGGGGGAGCATACTTTGCAGGCTTTAATATTTCAGGATACATCTTTACTATATCTGAAATTCTCATATTCTCATCTGGTATTTTATCAGGAAACATGAAAAGAAGATTTTTTGAGAGAACTATTCCTACAACTTTACCGTCTGAAATTAAAGGATATCTTGTATGTCTCGTTAGCTTTATCTTCTCTATAGCTTCTTTCAAAGTCATATTGTAGTCTATTGTTTTAACCTCTTCTGCTGGGATCATGATATCTTGAAGTTCAAGTTCAGCAAGCCTTTTGACACCCTCTATCATCTTTATTTGTTCCTTTTCAAGAAACTCTATTGGTATATGAGTTATCATCTCCTCCTCCCCCATAGATTTTATTAGTTTCTCAATAGGTTTTATAAGAGGAGATAGAATCCGCGAAGGCAAATACATCAACCTCAATATTATCTTTGCTATCTCATGAGAATTCTTTATACCCCATACTTTCGGTAAAATTTCCCCAAAAACTAAAACAGTTGCTGTAATAAAAATCGTCGACAAAATAACAAATTTTCCACTTATTCTGCTTACCTTATATGTTATAAAAGAAGCAAGGAGCATATTTGATATGTTGTTTAAAATCAAAGTTGCTGCAAAAAATTTCTCAGGTTTTCTCAAAAGATCATAGATTTTATCATTTCTCTTTAAGGAAGCGATCAATTTTTTCCTCTCAGAAGAATAGACTACTTCCGCCATTGATGAGAACGCAGATAAAGTCAGCAAAAATAAAAAAACTAAAATGATTGTATATAATTCCTCTCCCACTTTTTGATGAATTTCCTATCCAAAAAACAAAACTAACTGTTTCTATTCAAGTACTTATATTTTAGTAATTTCCGAGTTTCAAGAAAGATTTCTGAAACATTTTACTTCTTTTGTCAGCTTTTACTTTTTCTCCTTCCTTATTTTTGCAAGCTCCCTTTCTATTAACCCATAAAAATCTCTTATTTCTTTGTTTTCTTGCAAGATCCTTTGTTTTATTTTTTCATTTATTTTTTCAAGTTCCTTAATTTTTTCTGGGTCATCCTCAGCTTTTATTTTTTTTGAAAAATCTTCTTTAACACTTTTTTCTATTTGCATTATATCTTTTTCTACTTTCAGACCATATTCCCATATGAGTTTTTGCGCAGAATTCCTCCTCTCTTCTGGTATCTTCTCCCATATATCTTTTTTCACAACAATTCCTGCCGAATATATGTACTGTGGTACAGGAATATATGATTTTATAAATTTGTTCCACTGCAAAGCATGAAGGGCATAAAAGGAATTAAAAACTGTGTCTACCATACCAGTTGCAAGAGCTTGCAAGACATCACTTATTTGCAAAGGCACAACTTTGAAAAGTCTCCCCATTTCAATTGATTGATACTTTGAAAGTATATCTCCTATCCATACCCACAAAGCGGAGCCCCAAATGTTATTTGACCTTGAAAAAATATATATAAAACCTATTGCAAAGTGGCTCAAAAGAACATATCCTTTCTCATAATATCTCTTTGCAAGTTCAGGAAAAAGTCTATCTCTGACTTCAAAAAACTCTTCATATGACTTAAAAACCTGTGGTATGTCATAAGCTCTTATCTCAGGAGATATCATCTCTAAACCATGGCTCGTAAGCCCAGCAGCGTGAAGCTGTCCAATTCTTATCTTCCTCACTATATCTGCTTCATCTCCCATAGCAGTTCCAGCATAAACTATGACTTTCACATCTTCATATTCTATATCTTTCTTTANCTTTNTTGCCATATCATACCAATACGATCCTTCCGGAGCAATTGAGGCAAACTTTATTACAAGTCCAAAAAGTATGTTCGCAAAAAGCATTTTTTATACCTCCATACTCAAAACTTAATCCTAAATTTGTTTTTCATTAAAAGTTAGCTCTAAATAAAAATATTAACAAGAAAGGAAAATTTCTTATCAAAAAAATCATTTATTTAACCTTCCCTTTTTGGATAATTTCAATCATTTATAGTCAATCTATTATATATTTGGACAAAAACAGAAGAATTCAGACGCTGATAGATAAAAAAAGAGGCACTTACATAGAAAGTTGTCAGATCATCTATAATTTTATGTATCAGAAATCAAAAGTATCTCCGAAAAAGAATTGTTTAGCTTTTATTGATCTCACGATATCCTGAGGTGTTCCGCTCTCAACTATTTTTCCCTCATAAATAAGATGGATGGTTGTACACAAACGCAGAACATCTCTCACATTATGGTCAGAAATTATCACACCTATACCCCTTTCTGAAATAGAAAGGATAAACTCAATCAAAGAAGAAACCGATTTTGGATCTATTCCTGCAAACGGCTCATCTAAGACCAAAAATTTCGGGGAAAGAATAGAAAGTCTCGCTATCTCTGCTTTCCTTTTTTCTCCACCAGATAATGACTCAACTTTTTGATTCAGCAAATTTTTTACTCCAAATTCCTCGGCTACTTTCTCTATTATTGTTTTGCTTACTCCTGAAAGCTCGCAAGCTATCTCAAAATTCTCATATAAAGTCATATCCTCAAANAAAGAACATTCCTGCGGCAGATATGCTATTCCACGCTTATAAGGAGGATAATCTGTGATGTCATAACCATCAAGAAGAATTTTTCCCTTGTCCGGTTTATAAAAACCTGCTATTATAAGAAAAGTTGTAGTCTTCCCAGCCCCGTTCGGTCCAATTATTGCTACTCTTTCACCAGTCTTACAAGAAAAAGAAATACCATTTATTATGCTTCTTTTCCCTAATTTTTTTTCTATCTCCCAAACCTCAAACGTATGAATTGAATTCACAAAAAAAATTTTAACAGTTTATTGTCAAAAATTTAGCACCTCAACTTTATTTTTTTATAATAATACCCCAAAAATAATAATTAATACCAAAATTAATTATTGCTTACATAAATCTAAATCTTGTAAAAAAATGAAATTGAATCTAATGTTGCAATAACCAAAGAGAGCGATACCTTGTCTCAAACACTTTTGTGAATGATACACGAAAAATCCTGCAAATCTTCTCAGGATAAAACAAATTCACCTTCATCGCTGTGGTCTTGAATCCTTTTGACTTCCAGAAAAGAAATCTTCTGTTTTCTTTTTGAGATCAGGTGAATCTGATTTACTTACCCAACCAACACCGAGTATCACTTGAACCGAGGAAATATCAAAAATCAAAATTGATGTAGCAGACGGTTTCTCAATTTATTTAAGTTTTGTGTCAAGTAGAATCACCAAACGCCAATGTATCACAAATTACATCAACAATCAACCTTGGAACTACGTTAGGTGTACATGTTAATGAATCCATTGCTGAAACAAGGAATATATATCCTGTGAATGAGCTTTATCTCTTAATGAATGGGAAGATAGTAATTATAGAATGTTTTTGTTTTTATAGAATATTTTTTTGTTAAGAAATTTGTTACCCACGTATCACAAATTACATCAACAATCAACCTTGGAGCTACATTAGGTGTACATGTTAATGAATCCATTGCTGAAACAAGGAATATATATCCTGTGAATGAGCATTATCTCTTAATGAATGGGAAGATAGTAATTATAGAATGTTTTTGTTTTTATAGAATATTTTTTTGTTAAGAAATTTGTTACCCACGTATCACAAATTACATCAACAATCAACCTTGGAGCTACATTAGGTGTACATGTTAATGAATCCATTGCTGAAACAAGGAATATATATCCTGTGAATGAGCATTATCTCTTAATGAATGGGAAGATAGTAATTATAGAATGTTTTTGTTTTTATAGAATATTTTTTTGTTAAGAAATTTGTTAAGAAATGAAGTGCTTTTTGTCAATAAAAAGTAAGATGAAAATCATGAAAATTTGACTAAAAGTATATAAAGTAAAGGGAAAATAAGAGAAGTGGTTAGGTTTAAAGGAAGAAGGTTAGGTTTAAAGGAAGGGGGTAAAGAACAACAGTAATATATGATCCAATAATCCTTTTTGGTCTTGGAGTTTTTCTATCAGAAAAAAAATCGTGGTGGAGGATAATATTTCCTGCCTTTGTTTTTATAGTAGCGTCATCCTGGGCTTTTTATATAAATCCTGACTGGGCTTTTATGTTCTTTTTAAACGTAGAAAAAATAGGAGGAAGATATATTTTACCCNTTATTGTTGGCTTTTACGTATTAACTTTCAGTGTAGGGTATATTTTTGGAAAAAAATTAGATTCGAAAAAAAAGATTGCTGTACTGGTAGCAGTTGGGATAATTTTTTTAATAGCTGCTTTATTAACATATGAGAGGATTTTCTTTGACGGGAAATATAAAGATTTTGTTTCAAGAGAAATTTCCCCGGTGGATATTCTGAATTTTTTCAGAACGCATCTTGGGAAAAATTTATTCGTAGGTGGAGCAATTTTTTTTGCAACGACAATTTTCTGTGTGATGTATAAAAAAGAAAAGTGATATCCAAAGATAAGAAAAATTAAGTTTGAGCTTTTTCGTTTTGATTTTTTTCTTCTGTGATTGCCGAATTTGAAAACGACATCTTATTTTTTATACTTCTGACAAGTTTTAATGTTCTCATTCTCTCAACCGGATGCATATGGCTCAATATGCTCGCATACCTTTCGATTAGGAAATTATTTATTATCTTCAAAGCTTCTGATGGCTCATCAACAACATAAATAGATTCAAGTCCACGAGGTAGAATGAATTCCCTACCTACAAGTTCATCTTTTAGAAATTTCAAAATAGGTTCCCAAAATACGTGATCGAAAAGAATAACCGGATAAGGGTAAAGTTTTTTTGTGTGAATAAGATTTAGAAGTTCAAAAAGTTCATCAAAAGTTCCGAACCCCCCCGGGAATATAACAAAAGCTACCGAGTACCTGACAAGCATAACTTTTCTCACAAAGAAAAAATCAAAATTCAATGACAGGGTGTGATATTGACGAGAAGGTTCCTCATCTGGGAGATCTATAGTCAATCCAACAGAAATAGCCCCAGATTCATACGCCCCCTTGTTTGCAGCTTCCATAACCCCAGGTCCACCTCCTGTTATCACAGAATATCCTTCATTTCCGAGCATATATCCTAATTCATAAGATTTTTTGTAGTATTCATTATCTTGTGATATTCTTGAACTTCCAAAAATAGTCACTCCCGGAGCAACTCTTGATAGCTCATCAAAACCCATAACAAATTCGCTCATTATTTTGAAAATCCTCCATAAATCACCCTGCTTTACTTTGAGTTCTGATATTATTCTGTAATCAAGATAATGATGGTTCTTTTTTTTCTGCTTCACCCAAAAAATTTTATCAATTTTTTCAAATAAAATTCTTAAATTCAGCTACAACATCTCTAATATTTTTGATACTGGATTTATTTTTATTTTTTGATTCCCAACTTGAATTTCTGCACCATCCCAGAAGAAAATTCTGCGCGCCATAATGTTCATTTCTGCCCATATCCTTTTGAACAAATCTTTTTTCCCCGCATAAGATAAGGCAAAAAGAATCTCTAACCACTTGAAAAAGTTTATCGGATCCAGCTCATATCCCCTTATGTAGTAATTTGCTGAATCAGAATATTCTTTTTTCTCAAATTTTATCTTTCCCATCATAAAATAAAGATCAGCGAACTTTGGAAAATTTGAGATGGGATAAGATAAAAAATTTTCTGCAGAATCCAAATCCCCATCCTGAAAAGCGTACTGAGAAAGTAAAACATAAGTATGAGATAACAAAGTCTTAAAAATCTCTTCCCTCAATGAATTAACATCATCAAGATACTTTAACCACATAAGATCTATATAACTTTTAAAATATGTGTAATGCATAAACAAGGTGTATGAGAAGATTTCCGGGAAGGTAGATACAGTTATACTTTTCTTTCCATTGCTCTTCNTAATTTCGAGAAACTTTTTTGTTATGTCATAAAAAGCCTCTTTCTCTCCCAAGTTGTATAGCATATGAAGGTAGTTGAACCATAAAACAGCTGAATCAGGAAAAAATGATATAGCTGAATTCAAATACCTCTCAGCTCTTTGGAAAAGACTCCTTATACTTTCATTATCCTTTGCATGTCTTATTGAAAATGTGAGCAAGAAGGCAAGATCACAAAGGATTGAAGATTTTAGAAGTTTATATTTTATTTCATCTGAAACTTTAATTCTCTCATCTATTTGTTCAAGTAAAATCAAACCTCTTTTTTCAGCATAATCTAAATATTTTTCTGAAAAAGCGGGGAAATTGAAAAGGTTATTTATAAGCGAAGAAAATGTAGCACGCAAAAGGTCTAAATCTTTTTTATCGATTTTTTGTGGTTCATAATTCTTTATTACTGAAATAATTTCTCTCCAAACTCTGTCCTGATCGAGCATATTTATCTTCTCATATGCCCTCATCACTATCTTCTCTCTCTCATCTTCATCCTCCAAATACTTCATCATAAGATCAGAAATGTTATCTTGCGTATAAGGTATATAATCCCTCCACTTCTCAAGATATATAGGAGTTTCAATATTTTCATCTTCTAAAAATAAAAGTGAAA
>AWOA01000027.1 GCA_000494225.1 Candidatus Calescibacterium nevadense OTU 1 | reverse complement strand
TATTTTCAAGCAAAGACTTTTCCAGAGGCTTTATATCTTCTGATTTTACGGAGTGACATTTTATACATCTTTGCTCTATAAAAATCTGTTTTGGATCGGCAAAACTAAAAGAAGTTGATGATAAAAAAAGATAAAAAAAGAAAAAGAAAGAAAAAAGAAAGAAACCTTTAATCTTTACTCTTTCATTAATTTTTCTCATCTGAGTTTTTATTTTCTGAATCGCAAAATTCAGTTTTCTTTTCCACAGCATTTTTTTGTATTTTTTACCAGAACCACAGGGACAAGGGTCATTTCTTCCGACTTTCATCCCACGAACATAAGGAGAAGATGATGAATAGGAAGCAGAAACAGGAGAAGGAGCAGTAGGAGAAGCAATTTCAACTCCTCCCGCATATACTGATACCCCACTCGATATATGTTCCAATTTTTGGACTCTCATATTTCTTTGAGAGCGCCTTACCATATTGTTCCATGCAATATTTAAATCTTCCTCTTCTTTACTTTCTTCCTCCAATCTGAAAGCGAATAGTTTAGATAAAGCAGATTTTCTGAATTTTGACATCATATCAAGGAAAAGGAAAAAACCTTCCTTTTTATATTCAACGAGCGGATCAAGATGGCCGTATCCTCTCATTCCGACTGCCTCCCTTAATTGGTCCATAGCGTAAAGATGCCTTCTCCACATAGTATCAAGCGTGCTAAGTAGAAGGAAACCTTCTATCTTACGAGCTATATTTTCTTCTATTGAAGATATCTTTTCCTCGTATTTCTCTATCAATAATCTTTCAAGATAGTCTTTTAGGTTTTCTATATCTGATACATCAGAAAATTCAGGGAAAGGTATATTGAATATACTTTCAAATTCTTTTGCAAGACCATCTATATCGGTTTCTCCCTTTTTCGGGATATACTTTTCAAATAGACTCTCAATTTCCTCACGAATAGTAGAATAAATTATTTCTCTTATACTATCACTTTCAAGTATTTTTCTTCTGAGCGAATAGACTGTAATCCTTTGCTTATTCATAACATCATCATATTCAAGTAGGTGTTTTCTTATTTCGAAGTTATAAGCTTCAACTCTTCTTTGAGCATTCTCTATTGCTTTTGTGACCCACCTGTGTTGTATCGGCTCCCCTCTTTTCATCCCGAACCTCTGCATAAGCGGAGCTATTCTATCTGAGCCAAAAATACGCATAAGATCATCCTCTAATGAGACGTAAAATCGTGAAGAACCGGGGTCTCCTTGTCGCCCCGCCCTTCCTCTTAACTGATTATCAATTCTTCTTGATTCGTGTCTTTCAGTTCCTATTATATGTAGTCCGCCAAGCTCAACAACTTTTTTTCTCTCTTCCCTACAAATTTGCTCATACTTTTTAAGTGCTTTTTCATACTCTTCCGGAGAAGCCTCCCATCCAACTTCCTGCCTTGCGAGCATTTCAGGGTTCCCACCGAGTATTATATCAACTCCCCTTCCTGCCATATTTGTAGCAACAGTTACAGCCCCAACCCTTCCAGCTTGCGCTATTATGTAAGCTTCCCTTTCATGGTTCTTTGCATTCAGGACTTGATGAGGAATTCCCTTCCTTTTGAGCATCTCAGATAATTTTTCATTCTTCTCTATTGAGGTTGTACCAACGAGAACTGGTCTGCCTATCTTCCAGCAATCCTCTATTTCTTTGATGACCGCATCAAATTTTTCTTCTTGAGTAAGATAAACAACATCATCATAATCAATTCTTATCATAGGTTTATGAGTTGGTATAACGACNACATCAAGATTATATATTTCCTTGAATTCAGCAGCTTCTGTTTCAGCTGTTCCAGTCATACCTGCGAGCTTTTTATACATCCTAAAAAAGTTCTGGAAGGAAATCGAAGCAAGAGTTTGAGTTTCGGCCTCTATTTTCAATCCTTCCTTAGCTTCTATTGCTTGATGAAGTCCATCCGACCATCTTCTTCCGGGCATGAGTCTCCCAGTAAATTCATCTACGATTATAACTTTACCATCTTTGACAACATAATCAACATCTCTGTGGAAAAGATGATGAGCTCTTAAAGACTGAATGAGATGATGGAGTATCTCTATATTTACTGGGTCATACAAATTATGGATTCCGAGAAATCTCTCAGCTTTTGATATTCCGCTATCTTTCAAAATAACCTGACGAGTTTTTTCATCAACCTCAAAGTCTTCTCCTTTTTTTAAAGTTCTTGCACATCTATCAACCCGATAGTAAAGTGATACATCCTCTTCTGCTGGACCAGATATTATAAGAGGAGTTCTGGCTTCGTCTATGAGAATAGAATCAACTTCGTCTACTATTGCGTAGTAGAGTTCTCTCTGAACCATATCTTCGATTGAATATTTCATATTGTCTCTGAGGTAATCAAAAGCAAACTCGTTGTTCGTACCATAAGTTATATCGCAAAGATAAGCCTGTTTTCTTGTTGTTGAAATCAATGTAGTCTGAAATGCACTTATAGCATCCATATTTATTTTTTCAGGTGGGAGGGGATCATTTATTATGTGTCCTGGAGGCCAAGCTCTTATATTCTCTTCAATTGCCCTCTGAACAAGTTCCGGGAACTGCCATTCAACTTTATACGAGACTTCAAGCTGATTTATAACACCTACTTCCAGACCTAAGAATTTGAAAATTGGTCCCATCCAAGTTGCATCACGCCTTGCAAGATAATCGTTAACAGTTACAAGATGGCACCCTCTTCCTTCAAGGGATTGCAGAGCAAGCGGTAAAGTAGCAACCAAAGTTTTTCCCTCACCTGTCTTCATCTCAGCTATTTTACCCTCATAAAGGACAACTCCCCCTATTATTTGAACATCAAAGTGCCTTTTTCCTAATACTCTCTTTGCTACTTCTCTGACAAGCGCAAAATACTCCGGCAGTATATCTTCCGGCGATACTTTATCTTCTCTCACTTTTCTTTTGTACTCAAGAGCAATTTCTTTCAACTTTTTGTTTGGAAGCTTGTCAAATTCCTCCTCAGCTGAAAGTATATGACTAAAATATTTATTCTTTATCGTCTTTACTTCTCTTTCACTTTTTGTTCCGAGTATCTTTGAGAAGATTTTCTCCAAAATCCCCATAACATATAAAGATAAAACACAAAATAAACAAGAAAACAAAAAATAACAATTACGAAAATACAAAAAACAAAATGCTCTACCGTTTAAGTTATTCGTAGAATTTGCTTTCCGATTAATTAAAGGNTTGAACCAAACAGAAAAGAAAAANTAGTTAATCAAAAAAAAAATCAATCCCCTAAAATACCTAAAATAATCAGAAAATCAAAGCTTAAAAATCTGATAACAAGAGAATAAGCAAAAAAGCGAAAAAAAATAGTAAATCAATTATTTAATTTATTTTACTATGAACAGACAAAATATTAAACATCTGGCTTTTTTGGTATCTCTTCTTTATCTTTTTTCTGTCGGTTGCGGGAAGGATAATAATAATGAAAACAAAGGNAAAATACCTGATGAAATAAAAAAAGTTATAGAAGATAACCTGCTTCCATGCTCCGATGAACTTGGTAAAGAATATTTAGGGGGACAATTTTCTCTGATAAGAAATCTAAGATATTCAAACTCAAAATCAAATTTAGTTGGAGACTTATATTTGCCNTATGGTATAAAAGATTTTCCAGTTGCAATTCATATTCATGGTGGAGGCTGGACAGCTGGGAACAAAGGAANTCCGATGGGCAGATGGTGGNGCGAGCTTTTTGCATGCAATGGAATAGCAGTATTTGACATTGAATACACGTTAGCTCCAAAAGCTAAAATTTCAGAGCAAGTAAAAGAAATAAAGTGTGCAATCTTGTGGGCAAAAAAAGAAGGAAAAAATTATGGAATTGGCGACAAAGTAATACTTTTTGGGGGAAGTGCAGGCGGACACCTAACAGCTCTCACTGCATTTTCAAAAAACGATTTCTTACCAGAAAACTGCGAATGGTTTGATGAAAAATCAAAAGATGAAATCAAAGTAGATGCAGCAATACCTTTCTACGGAGTATATGATTTTAGCAAATTTTACATAAAATATTTTGAACCAATAAGGATAGAATCTGAAAACATAGAAGAAACTATAAAAAAACTATCACCTATAAATTATGTTGATTTTGTAGATTTCCCCATCCTAATAATACATGGAGATGCGGATTTTCTTGTGCCTCTTGATCAATCTGTTGAGCTTTATAACCTACTAATTCAAAAAGGTAAGGAAGCAGAAATTTTCGTGGTGGAAGGAGGAGCTCACGCATTTGATTCCTTTCCTGAAACAGAATATACAAAGAAAACAAAAGAAAAATTACTTGAATTCTTGAAAAAATATGGATTTATAAGCGAAAAAGCCGAAACTAAAAAGACTTATAACTACAACCATCTTGAGAAAGCCCATGATTTTCTAAGACGAGGTTTATTCAAACATGCATATCTTGAATTTTCAAAACAGAGTGAAAAATCAAAAAGCTGTGAAACAGAATATGGTAAATTCCTCGCAAGAACTTTTGATATGCTAAGCCAAATAATAGTATCTAATGAATCAGGAACACTATCATTTGTAATTTCAAACCCTTCTCAATCAAATATATCCATCTCTCTAAGTCCGCACCTATATCTACTATCAGCAAAAATAGAGAAAAAGGAAAATAAAAAAGATATTCAAATTCAAAATAGCAAGCTTTATCAAAAAAATATTTCA
The DNA here is from genome assembly GCA_000494225.1 of Candidatus Calescibacterium nevadense OTU 1. Lineage (GTDB taxonomy): Bacteria > Calescibacteriota > Calescibacteriia > Calescibacteriales > Calescibacteriaceae > Calescibacterium > Calescibacterium nevadense. The sequence continues at coordinate 275 of AWOA01000027.1, read as the reverse complement.
GAAAAACCTGTGGATCAATATGAGTGGAAACCTAACTTAAATCTTCTTTACGAAAACTACATAATTCCAACAGAAGAAAAATTATCTGAACTTCAAAATTTAGCAGAATATCTATATTCAAACGATTGTGAGTTTTACGAAGAAGATGGTATACCAATTTATATGCAGAGCTTCACATCAGAGGTGAGAATAGGCAAAAAATTTGGAAAAGAACTTCCAGTACTTGTTATGACAATATCTCATATCGCAAAATTTTTCATTGATTTTATTTTCTC
>AWOA01000026.1 GCA_000494225.1 Candidatus Calescibacterium nevadense OTU 1 | reverse complement strand
CCGCACCTATATCTACTATCAGCAAAAATAGAGAAAAAGGAAAATAAAAAAGATATTCAAATTCAAAATAGCAAGCTTTATCAAAAAAATATTTCAGAAAAACCTGTGGATCAATATGAGTGGAAACCTAACTTAAATCTTCTTTACGAAAACTACATAATTCCAACAGAAGAAAAATTATCTGAACTTCAAAATTTAGCAGAATATCTATATTCAAACGATTGTGAGTTTTACGAAGAAGATGGTATACCAATTTATATGCAGAGCTTCACATCAGAGGTGAGAATAGGCAAAAAATTTGGAAAAGAACTTCCAGTACTTGTTATGACAATATCTCATATCGCAAAATTTTTCATTGATTTTATTTTCTCGCATGACATAAACTTTGATACGCAAAAAGAATTCACTTCAAAGTACCTCATCCCACTTTTTCTTGTAAAAGGAGCAGAAGATATAGTAGGGATTTTAAGACTCGCAGGTATTCTATACTACGAAAACCCTAATATTCTCAATTTCATAAGACCTGAAAAATTTGATTCAGCAAAAGAAGAACTTATAAAATCTCTCGAACTTACAGCTTTGTCTATTGATGAAATTTTCCTGAACCCCAAAAATAATGATGTCTTCTCAGTCAAAGATGAAAACAAAGATGGAAAATTTTCTCCGGGAGATAAATTTTCAACAGGGAAACTCTACACTGTACCAGAGGGGATACAAACAAACTATACAAGACTACTTGACATTTTAGAACTAATCCCTACTTTTCTTAATGAAAATTATTTCAAAATGGTCAGAGATTTTCTGAAAAGTCTGTCGTCAAAAATAAGAAAAAACGAGTTCGTAAATTTTGGTGAAATGCGAGTTCTAATTCCAGATTTCCTAAAAAGCTTGAATTTATACGAAATCTTTCCAGATTTTATTTCTTTCAATATCGGAGGATTTTTTGATACAAAAAAACCACTCAGAGCTTATCTACCAGAAGTCATAATAACAGATATAACTCCGGACATGAAGAAAATACTGGAAAAAACTGAATCAAATCAAAAAATTTCTTTGCCTTCACTTTTGATAGAAGGGGAACTTGGTCTAAAGGCAAATGAAAACGACAAGATTCCCAAAACCGGAAAATGCTATGTATGTTTTGAAGGTGAAAGGTTTGCAGAGTATGATGGTCAAAAGAGTTTTGACGGCAACACAATAAAAAAACTGGAAAACGATTGTTTATATCTCAAAGGTAAATTTCTATTTGAGAACATAATACAGCAGAAAATCCCTCTGCTTTATATTTATTTCAAAGATCCAACCTTCGGGGGGAATTTACTCATAGGTAAAATATCACAAGGTTGTGGAACTGAAAATGAAAGTTTTCAACTTGCAGATAATTTCTCTCTCAATAAATCCATAGCTTACATTATAACAAAATTAGACGACTTTTCAAGAAGTTTTAGAGTGAGTTTCTAAGTTCAAAGTTTTAGAATGAGTTTCTAATTCCAAAGTAATCTTTTAATTTTAAAGAAATCATAGTGAATTCTGACTAACTAATGAGAAATTCCTAAATTTTCAAGGAATCTTTGGGCGTCAAGAGCAGCCATACATCCTGAACCAGCAGCAGTAATTGCTTGCCTATATTTTTTATCTTGTACATCCCCCGCTGCAAAAATTCCCGGAACAGAAGTCTCCGTTGTTCCGTTCTTCGTTACTATATACCCCTGATCATCTAGATCAATTTTTCCTTTGAGGAAATCAGTATTTGGTTTATGTCCTATTGCAATAAAAATTCCATCCGTCTGTACCTTAGAAATTTCTCCGGTTACAGTATTCTTCAAGACAACAGCTTCGACCTTGCCTTTTTCTGCGTCAAGAATATCAACAACAACACTATTCCAAATAAATGAGATTTTTGGGTTCTTAAAAGCTCTCTCCTGCATAATTGGAGATGCTCTGAGTTTGTCTCTTCTATGAATGATTTTTACTTCAGATGCAAATCTTGTGAGAAACAGAGCTTCTTCCATGGCAGAATCACCTCCTCCAATCACAACAACTCTTTTGTTCTTAAAGAAAGCACCATCACATGTTGCACACGTAGAAACTCCCCTCCCTACAAGTTTTGTTTCAGATTCAAGCCCGAGCATTTTTGCACTTGCACCAGTAGCAACTATTAAAGTCCAACTCAAAAACTCTTTTCCAGTATCTGTTTTTACTTTGAACGGAATTTTTTCAAGAGGGTTTCCGATCTCGACATCAACAGCATTTTCGTATATGATTTCTGCCCCAAAACGTTCCGCTTGTCTCCTCATATAATCCATAAGATCCGGTCCCATAATGCCATCAGGAAAACCAGGAAAATTTTCAACCTCCGTTGTCAACATAAGCTGCCCACCGGGTTGTATTCCAGCCAAAATCAGTGGTTTCAGTAGGGCCCTTGCGGTATATATTCCTGCTGTGTATCCAGCGGGACCTGAGCCCAAAATTATGACATTTCTTATTTCCATAGTAATTTTAGTAAATCGTTCCAAAAACTTTGAAGGTTTAACAGAAATATTCTAAGAGGGAAAATTTTTCTCACAAATCTCTTACTTTTACCCATTTTGCTGGAACATCATCGTTTTCAAGATATTCTTTTACGTTTTCGATCCCGAGGTATCCCCTATCCCAAAGGTATTCAACGTGTGCACCTACCTCGTCAATTGCTAAAAGGAACTGATATCTTTTCGCATCTGGAAAAATCTCATGAGTCAACTCTAAAATAGTTTTAGGTTCAGAACACAGATTAAGAATTTTCTTCAATCTTGCGGTATGATGTTCTTTTATCTCATCTATCCTTTTTACGACATCTTCTATTACTGAGTAGTGAGCAGGCAAACCAAATGAAATCTTATTTTTTATGATCTCTTCTCTTACTTTTTCGAGAGAATTAATATAGTGTCCAACTCCTGTATATCTCATTATACTTTCGGGAAACTGATGAGGAGTTATGTATGGTAATATATGATCTCCTGTAAATATGACATCATCTAAAACAAGGCACATATGACCTGGACTATGCCCCGGTGTGTGGATAACTTTAAATCCGTATAGAAAGTCTCCATCTTGCAAGGCTTTGGCTATTTTTACAGATTTCAAAAATTCCTTTGAAGCTGAATACATCAAAATATAGTCTTGAACAGCTTTCTCATCGAGCCCTGCTCTTATTAGGAAAATAGAAAGATAGTGTTTTGCGTATATTAGAACCTCTTGAAACCTTTCAACAGCTTTTGAATCAATCTCATGAACATAAATTTGAACTTTCGGGTAAAGCTGGGAAAAATTGTAAAGTCCACCAAAATGGTCTATGTGAGCATGTGTGATAAAAATTCCCTTAACATCTTCCAAATTCACAGAATACTTTTGCGATACATGCTTTTCAAATTTTTCCTTGAAACTATTCAAATCAGACATAAATCCCATATCAATTAGGAAAATACCATCGTCAGCCAAAACAACATATACATTGTTGTAGAGAAAAGGCAATGTATTTACAGATAATCTGATAATCTTTTTCCCCCTTGACGTAACAAATTCTTCTGTCGGAAGTTCCTGAGTTATTCTCTCTCTCTTTTCTTCCATATGAGACTTTATTTTACATCAAAACCGTTGTTTTTTTAATTTTTCATATAACTTTACACGCGACTTGCGGATAAACCTATATTTATAAGATAATGGATGAAACTTTCTACATTGTAGCTTTACCGAAAAGAAAATTTTGCTACATAAAAACTCAAGACGAAAAGGAAAAGAAAATTGGATATAGAGTAATAGTAGAGCTTGAAAACGATAAATCTTGTGGAATAATAATTGGAGAGACAAAAAAAATAAAAGAATGGGAATTATCAAAAAAATATGAAATCCCAGACCAATTCCCACTCATACCCCAAAATATGATAGAACTGTCAAAAAAAATAGCAGAAAAATATTTTTGCGATCTATTTGATGTTCTAAAAATTATAAGCCCCCCACAATATCTTGAACTTGAAGTAAAAATCAAAAAAGAAAAAAAAAGAAAAAGTAAAGGAAAATATAACGAAGAAGAAAAAAAATCAGATGAAGAATCAAATGATAGAAAAGAAACAGAATTAAACAATCAAGAAAAAGAAAAAAAAGAGGGAGAGGAAACAGAAAACCCTATTTCAAAAGTCCTAAAAAAATCAGAGAAAAATTTTTTAGATCTACTTGAAAAAAATAGGAAAATAACGCTAAAACGTGCAAAAAAGCTCCTGAAAATAAAGAGAATAGTTGAACTTGAAAACTTAGGATTGATCAAAATCACATTTTCAAAAAAACAAAAATCAAAAGAAGAAGTAGAAAAAGCTCTAAAAAAAATAAAAGAAAAAAAAGAAAAAGAAGAAGAAAAGGAAAAGAAAGAAGAAAAAGAAGAAGAAAATCAAACTTATCATCAACAAAAAGAGAGAGTAAAACTTTCAGAGGAACAACAAAAAGCACTAGACGAAATCTTAAACGGCGAAGGAATGTTCTTGGTTCATGGGGTTACAGGAAGCGGAAAGACAGAGATATATTTGAGAGCAATAGAAAAAGAAATACAAAATGGAGGAGCTATATACCTTTTACCGGAAATATCTCTGACGACTTTCCTTATAAAAAGAATAAAAGAATATTTTCCAGATGCTGTTGTTTTACACTCTGCTCTACCACAAAAAGAGAGAGAAATAAACTGGTGGGCCATAAGATATGGAATAGCCAAAGTAGTGGTAGGTGCAAGATCTGCAATATTTGCTCGATTTGAAAAAACAAAAATAATAATCATAGATGAAGAACATGACCCCCCATACAAACAATCACCAGAAAGCTCAAATCTTCCCGTCTTTTACGATGCAAGATTTGTAGCGGAACTGAGAAGCAAAATAGAAGGTTCAAAAGTAGTATTCGGTTCAGCTACCCCTTCAATAAACACATATATGAGAGCAAAAAAAGGAGAAATAAAACTTATAAAGCTTACAAAGAGAGTTCCAGGAATGAAATTTCCAAAAACGCAAATTATAGACCTGAAAAAATCAGGTTACGACGACTTCTTTTCATTCCCAATATCTCCCCAGCTCAGAGAAGAAATAGAAAAAAGAATCGCAAGAAAAGAGAATTCTATTTTGCTCTTCACAAGAAGAGGTTGGGCTCTATACGTTATATGCGTAGCTTGCTCAACAAGGTTCACATGCAAGAATTGCTCATCATCTTTGGTTTATCACAAAAACGAAGGTCTAATTTGCCACTGGTGCGGAAAAACCTACCCCGTACCAGAAAAATGTGAAAAATGCGGATCAGAAGAACTTGAAATCGTAGGCTTCGGAACGGAAAGAATAGAGGAAGAAATCAAAAATGTTTTCAAAGTTCCAGTATTCAGGCTTGATTCCGATAATGTAAAAAGCGAAAAAAAAGCTATGGAGATATTGCAGAAATTTGAAAAAACCTCACCCGCAATATTAGTTGGGACACAAATGGTTGCAAAAGGTTTTGACTTTCCTTCTGTAACGCTGGTTGGAGTAATACTTGCAGATACAGAATTTATGCTTCCTGACTTCAAGGCAGATGAAAGAGCTTTCACAATACTAAACCAAGTTTGCGGAAGAGCTGGAAGAAAAATCAAAAACGAAAGCGAAAACTCCATCTCTCAAAAAAGCGAAGATATAAGCATAATTCAAACCTTCATGCCAGAGCACAACATAATAAAATACGCAGTATCTCAAAACTACGAGAAATTTTTTGAAGAAGAAATTGAAAAAAGAGAGGAGTTTGAATTACCTCCATTTTCTGAAATAGCCTGCATAAGATTTTCAGGAAAAGATGAAAAAAAATGCCACATGATTTCTGAGATGATCGCATCAAAAATAAAAGAAAAAGGAATAAAATGTGACCCACCGACAAAGTCTATAAGATATCTCGTGTCAGGAAAGTTCAACCTAAAAATGCTCGTTTATCTCAAAGATGAAAACGATGCAAAAAAGCTGAGAGAAGTAATAAAAAAATCACAATTTTTTCTCCATGGAGTAAAAATAACACTTGATATTGACCCCGAAAGTGTGCTTTAAGTTAAATTTCAGTTTTGAGTTAAATTTCAGCTACGCTTTATTTCTTTTGAAATACGCTCATAAGCCTCTTTTATCTCTTCCACAGCAGCTTCATCTTCCAAAGTAGTCATATCTCCCAAAGGTTTATCTTCTAATAACGCCCGCAAAAGCCTCCTCATTATCTTACCGCTCCTTGTCTTCGGCAAACGAGAAACAAAGAAAATCTGAGATGGAACAGCTATTGGTCCAAACTCTCGCCTTATCCATCCCTTTAACTCCTCCGCAAGTTCCGCCGAAGATGAAAATCCAGACTTCAAACTGACAAAAGCAACAGGAACCTCACCCTTTACCTCATCTGGATAACCAACTACTGCTGCCTCCGCAACCGCTTTATGAGATACCAAAGTTGATTCAAGCTCATAAGTGCCTATCCTGTGTCCTGCAACTTTTAGAACCTCATCCGCTCTCCCTAAAACCCATATATATCCATCTTGATCACGAATAGCCCAATCCCCCGTAAAAAACAAACCTTTGATCTTATCCCAATAAACCTGAACATACCTCTGATAATCGCCCCATATACCGTCAGGCCAAGATGGCATCCCCGGCCAAGGTCTTCTTATAACCAAAAATCCTTTTTTACCAGGTTCCATAGAATTTCCTTTTTCATCCACTACATCAACATCCACACCAGGTAAAGGTAGAGCGTTAGTGCCCGGTTTCAAATGAACCAACTTAAATCCCGGAGTATGACTTATCATTATTCCACCAGTTTCTGTCATCCACCAAGTTGAACCGACGGGACATCTTTTCTCTCCGACAACCTCGTAAAGCCATCTCCACGCAGAAGGATTTATGGGTTCTCCAACTGAATGTATAATTCTCAAAGTAGATCTATCACGCTTTTTTACCCAATCTTCACCAAGTTTCATAAGCATTCTTACAAGTGTGGGAGATGTGTAAAGAATCGTAGCTCCGTATCTTTCAACTATTGACCATATTCTATCAGGTTGAGGATAATCTGGTGCTCCTTCATACATAATAGACGTGGCTCCCTCAATCAACGGACCAAAAACTATGTAGCTATGTCCTGTAACCCAACCTATATCAGCCGTACAAAAGTGTATATCTTCATCTTTTATATCAAAAACCCATTTCATCGTGGCATGAAGAAGAACAGAATATCCGCCATGATCGTGCATTATTCCCTTCGGTTTCCCCGTTGTTCCAGATGTATAAAGAACATACAAAGTTTCATTACTTTCAAGTTTTTCCGGCTCAACATATACCCCTGGGCTTACCCCCTTTGAAAGTTCATCAAAAAAATAATCTCTACCCTCAACCATATTCAAGTTTTCAAGTCCAATTCTTCTTACAACAAGCACATTTTTTACAGATGGAGATAGTTCCAGGGCTTTATCGGCTATATCTTTTAGTCTGATTATTTTTCCTCTCCTATAAAATCCATCAGCGGTTATGAGTAATGTAGCTTTTATATCGTTAAGTCTTGTAGCAAGGTTTTCAGCAGTAAATCCTGCAAAAACGACAGTAAAAATTATTCCGAGCCTTGCAGCAGCCAGCATAAATATAGGGAGCTCCGGAATCATGGGCAAATATATACCTATCTTATCTCCCTTTTTCAGACCAAATTTACTTTTTAGAATGTATGAAGCTTTATTTACTTCTCTCCAGAGCTCATAATATGTCAATTTCTTTATCTCTTTTGGGTTCCCATCCTTATCAACAGGTTCCCCTTCCCATATATAAGCGATTTTGTTTTTCCTACCACTCTTTACGTTTCTGTCTAACGCAAGATATGATACATTAATCAAACCATCAGAAAACCACTTGTAAATATAGGGTTTTTCCACACTCTCTAAAACCTTTTGAGGCTTTCTGAACCAATATAGCTCCAAAGCTAATTCTTCCCAGAACTTTTCATAATTATCTAATGTCTTCTTGTGAGCATCAATATATTCTTTTGCATCAACAAAAATAAAATTTCCAGATTCACCTATTTTTTCCTCATAAGGCAAAAACTCCCCTAAAATTGTTGTCTCTTGATCTGACATAAATCAACTCCTCCTTTCTCCAAATTCAATTTTAAACTTCAAGAAAAATTTAAACTTTATTTTGCACTTTAACTTAAATCTAACATATCATATCTCCAAATCTTGCAAGTTTTCACCCGGAGAGTGATAAAAAATCTTCGCTTGCTAAAAAATCTGAGCAAAGCTGAAACGCGCTACGGCTTTTTCTTGCAAACCAAAGATTCTTGCAAACCAAAGAGAAAATCAAAACCTTATATCTCAAACAAACAATAAACAAGATAAATCAAAAATCTCGGGAGTGTAATTAAATTTTTCTTAGATGAATGAAAGAAAAATAAAACTTTTGTTTTTTCTCTTTTTCTTCTCCATAGCAACGATAATATATTTTTCTAATTCCAAATATGATATAGTTGAGCTTGAAAAAATCTACAATAAAAGCTATGAACTTTACAAAAAGGGGAAATATCAAGAAGCAATAGAACTTGCAAATAAAATAATAGAAAAAAACAAAAATTTTCAAGATGCTTACATGCTGAAAGCTCGTTGTTACTACAAAATTTACGAAGAGCTCTCAGATAAGACAAAATTTGATCAGCAAAACAGAAAACAAAAATCAACCAACAGAAAAAGCAAAAAGAAAAACGCTCAAGATGAAACGGAAAAAACAAAAACAGAACTTATTAACTTGATTGCATACAACATCAGGAAAGCAATTTCAATCAGAGAAGATGAAAGAATTTACACGCAATCCGGCGTAATTTTGTATAACATAGGAGCAAAAAAAGAAGGGAAAGAGCTTATAAAAAAAGCATTAAAAATAAATCCTCATTACAAATATGCAAAAGAAATTCTTACAAAAATTAGAATTCATGAACTTCAAGAAGAACTCGCACGAAGAAAAAGGTTAGAGCTTTATAAAAAAATGCTCTCGGATTACTTCTCGAAAAAATACTACTATGACACAGAATATGACGATTATTATGATGAAGAAGACGAATACGAAGATGAAGAATTTTACGAAAACTATATTTTTGACGAAGATGAAGAAAATGAAGAAGAAGATTTTTGGTGAGAAATAAAAAAATAAGAAGAAGAAAAAAAATCGGGGAAATACAAAGAAACCTGAAAGCAAATGAAAATTGAAAGAAGATCAAAGCTTGAAAAAACCGCAATTTTCATAGCTCTGGGATTTGAATTTTTAGGATTAGTGCTTGGCGGAGCATTTTTAGGTTACATAATAGAAAAAAAATTTAAAATTCAAGAAGGAGTTGGTTCTGCAATAGGAACACTTATAGGCCTTGCAGTAGCTCTATTTACAACAATAAGAATACTCATATACATACAAAAAAATCATATGACAAAACAAAAACTCCAAAAGTAAATAATAACTAATAAAATAAGACTGAAAAAAATGAAAATTCATCACTTAAAATTTTCAAAGAAAAATTTTTTCTGGGAACCCAAATTATCTTTCATACTCCCTTTGNTTTCATTAATCATTACAAANNTGTATTGCTCAAATAAAGTAAAAAATGATGAAGAAAAAAAGGTTTTAGTTATAGCNATGGAAGATGCTCCATCAACTTTATATCCNCCANTTGCAAGATCTGCATACTCATTTCGAGCGGTAGAACTTATTCACAGAGGACTTTTCAAATTTGATGAAAACCTCAACCCCACCCCTGACCTTGCAGATGAAGTGAAAATAGAAAATTTAGATGATGAAGAAAAAAGACAAAAAATTACTCTAACAATAAAAATAAAAGACGCAAAAACATGCTCGGGAGAAAAAATATCAGGAGAATTAGTTAAAAACTCTCTTGAAGAATACAAAAGATGGGGAAAATTTGATTACATAGAAAAAATTCAAGCAGAAAACGATAAAGTTAAATTAACACTATCAAGACCTTATTCTTCGGTTTTCTACGACCTTGCAGTACCAATCTTCCCCAAAAATTTCACAGATTGCACAGGTTTCTTCAAAGTAAAAAACTTCATCCCAGAAAGTATAACAGAACTTGAATCACGAGATGGGAAACTCAAAGTAATAATAAAAGGAGTAAAAAATGACATAACTCGAGTACTTGAACTTGAAAAAGGAGATATAGACATCGTCGTAAATGCAATTCCTCCTCACCTTATAGATTATGTCAAAAGCCTGAAAAATGTTCAGATTTTGGTCTCACCCGGAATAAATATAACCTACATAGCTTTAAACCTAAAAAATGATATACTCAAAAATAAAAATGTGAGATTAGCAATAGCTCACGCTATACCAAAAGAGGAAATAATAGAAAACATACTTCAAAATCAAGCCGAACCAATTTTCTCTTTCATACCAAAAAGATCGGAATTTTATTTTGAAGGCAAAAAAATAGAGTATAATCCCAAATTAGCAGAAAAGCTTTTAGACGAATCCGGATTCAAAAAAAACGAAAACGGGATAAGATTTGAACTCACGTGGAAAACTTCAACTGTAAAATATGCAATAAGAAATGTAAAGGCTATCACAAGCTATCTTGAAAAAATAGGAATAAAAATAAACATCTCCCAAAAAGAATTTTCAACCCTAATTTACGAAATAAACAAAGGAAACTTTGATTTATTCTCCCTTAATCTTGTTGGAGTAAAAGATCCGCAAATCTTGAAAGACATCGCACACAGCAAAAAAATACCACCATACGGACTCAACAGAGTTTTCTTCTCAAATCCCACTTTTGACGAAATAGTAGAGAAAATAGAAGAAGAGATTGATAAAGAAAAAAGAAAAGAACTCGTGATATTAGCTCAAAAAATCTTACAAGATGAACTACCTTTTTTACCACTTTGGCAAATAAAAGATATAATCACGATAAGAGAAGATAAAATACCACGAGAAAAAATAAGCAAGATAAAAATAACTCCTGGCGGAAGCCTGCTCTTTCTATCATACCTTCTTCAAAACAAGACTCATCCGGGGAAACAAAATGAAACAAAAAACGAAGACGGAGGAAACTCTAATTCATTCAATCCTAATAACCAAATACACCCCGAAAATACCAAAATATACCTTGAAGAGTTTCCGGAAGGTGGGAAGTTAAAAGCAAGGTTTGTAAATCCTGTATTTTTCACAGAAAATCCTATTCACAAAGGTATATTTTATGTTGTAGAACAACCTGGAACGGTAAAGTATATATACGGAGAAAAAATAGGAATTTTTTTAGATATAAAAGATAGAGTTGATTTTGGTGGAGAAAAAGGGCTACTTGGATTAGCTTTCTCGCCAGAATTTGAGAAAAACGGAAGAGTTTATGTATCTTATGTAGATAAATTCGGAAACTCAGTAATCTCTTATTTTATCTCAGAAGATAGAAAGCTCAAAGTAGATCAAAGCAAAGAGTTTATCGTAATAAAAGTCAAACAACCCCCTTTCCCAAATCACAAAGGAGGCATGATAGCTTTTGGGAAAGATAAAATGCTGTATATAAGTTTGGGAGATGGAGGTAGCGCAGGAGACCCTCTTGATAACTCGCAAAACACAAAAAATCTCCTCGGGAAAATTCTCAGAATAGACCCTGAACCAAAAACAAAATTACCCAAAAACATAACTTACTTGATACCACAAGATAACCCTTTTTATGGGGATGTAATGTGTGGAATTGAAAAAAATAAAAAACCAAAACTCGGCTGTGCAGAAATATTTGCATGGGGATTAAGAAATACTTGGAGGTTCAGCTTTGATAAAGAAACAGGAATTATCTGGGCAGGAGACGTTGGACAGGACAGATGGGAAGAAGTAAATATAATTCAAGAGGGTAAAAACTATGGATGGAGATGTTTTGAAGGATTTGAACCTTTCAATCTAAAAAACTGCAAAAAAGAAAATTATCTTCAAGAATATCAATTCCCAACCACAGTATATTCTATATCAAAATCAAAAGATTGCGCAATAATTGGTGGATATGTTTATAGAGGTTCAAAGATAAAATCACTTTACGGAAAATACATTTTCGGCGATTGGTGTTCAGGTAAAATCAGAGTATTAGACGCAGACAAATTATACGAAGATTATAAAAATGAGCTTTTCTCAAAAGATGAAAAAAATAATATTATTTTCCAAAATATAAAAACAGAAATCCTGATTGACACAGATTTTATGATCTCTTCTTTCGGGGAAGATAATGAAGGTGAAATTTATGTTTTAGACCACAAAGGAGGTAAAATCTACAAAATCAAAGATTAGGTTGTGAAGTCAAAGATTCAGGAAAGTCAGAAGAGAAACTTTCTTCATAAAGAATATTTTTTTCCCGCATTTTGAGAAATTCAAAAATGGCATCTGCTACTGCCTGGGAAAATAAAGGAGAAAAATGACCAGCAGATTCCAACTCAAATTTTGCTGCACCATCTATAAAAGAACTTTCATAAGGTATAGTTAGCTGATCATACTCTGCTCCAATACAAAAATATAATGAAGGATTTTTTACTTGCTGATATTTTTTCACAAATTCTGAACTTGTTGTGATCTCTGATGTATTCTTACCAATTCCAAAGACTGCAATTTTTGTTCCTGAATTTGGAGAGCATATAGTAACACAACCTTGAACATCTAATCCGAAATCTTCCTTATTTTCTGCAATATATTTTGCTACAAGTCCCCCCAATGAATGTCCAACGAGAAAAACCTCCTTATTCTCTATTGCCAAGTTTTCAAGAATTTGTTTTATTACTCTGGCACAATTTGAAGCTATATTATCTATGCTACCCATAAATGGGTGTGGATTTATAACGTATATATTTTCAAATCCTCTATTTCTTAACATATAAAAAAGGAAAAAAACGGAGGCTCTGTTTAAAAAATATCCGGGTATTATGAAAGTAGGAATCTTGACTCCCCCGCGTTTTCTCGGGATGTAATTTTCATACGAGAAGAAACCGAATATCCAACTCAAAAAGAGGTAAATATAAGCTAAAAACTCTTTGAGAAAAGAAAAAAAAAGCTTTCTTGGTTCCACTCTATAATGAGTATTTAATCTTTCATAAGCAAAAATAGTATATGATATCGCCGTAAGTACAAAGGAAAAAAAGATTACAACTTTCAAAATAAACCACATATCAAATATAAATTAAGCATTAGGAGAATATAATTATCACTTACTTGCGGATTTACCTTGTTCCTTGTTGAGTTTTCTTGCAGAATGGATAGCCATAATCGCCACCCAATTACCCGTTCTTACCGCATACTCTTCAAGAGTAGCAACGAGATTATTAGCTCTTGATGATATTATAGCAAACAAAATGACACCCGTAATAGCTGCAATAAGTCCAAAAGCTGTTGAATGCATGACGATAGCGATTGATTTTGAAAGATATATTTGTCTTTGAGCTGGATCCAGAGCTCCAACTCCTGCAAAAGCTTCTATAAGACCTATAACCGCACCAAGCAATCCCAATAGCACAGCAGTATTAGCAAATATATGAATAAGCGGAACTCTTCTTTGGATTTTAGGAACAAACCTCAAAAACTCCTCCTCAACGGCAGAATTTACAAGTTCTTTTATCTCCTCTTCATTTATATTTGAAGGATTAGTTTCTTTAGCGACCCTTAAAGCGGAATACATAATGGCACCTATTGGAAGGTTAGAGTTCTGTTTTGCAACTTCTAATGCCCTATCTAATCCCCCCTCTTCAAAAGCAGCTTTTACCTCATCAAAAGTTTTAGCTGGGTTCTTTCCGTAAACAAAATAAAGCGCTATTGCTCTTTCAATTGAAAAAGCAAGTATAATGATGAAAAAGAGCAAAATGAAATGCATTGGCCAATCCCCAAGTTTGTAAGCTTCTATAAGCTTAGCAAAGAGACCTTTTTCCTCCTTCTTCTCTCCTTCTTCTTTCTTCTCTTCTACCTCGCCAGCTTTCTCACCTTCCTGAACAGCACCACCAGGTGGAGTTGTCACCTCTTGAGTAGGAGCAGGTGCAGTAGGCTGCTGAACGGTAGGGGCAGTTTGTTCTTGCTGAACCTCCCCTTCCTGAGAAAATAAGCTACCAGTGAGAAAAACAAAAAGAGCTAAACATACCGAAACAAAAAAATAGCTTACCTTTATAGTTCTATCTATCGTCCTTATTTTCATATCAATAAACCTCCTTTAAGGTTAATATTATATCTCCAAATCTCTTAAAAGATAATCATAGTTCAAACCTTTTTTCAAGTTTTTTCAAAAATTTTCCCTTTTTTATCTATTCCCACCAATGAAAATTTTTTTATTCTTACAATTCAGTTAATATTGCACAAGAATAAAAGAGAACTAAAATTAAGAATAAATGAAAAACAAGAAAATTTTGGTAGCAATAGTATTCACGGCACTAATTTCAGCATACCTTATTTTCACTGGAATGAAAGAAAGCGTATCATTTTATATTACTCCGTCTGAGTTCTTCAAAGACAAACAAAAGTATGAGAACAAAAAGCTCAGAATTGGTGGTTTCGTATCGGAACTCTGGTCAAAAGACCTTGATTACTTTTTCATCTTACAAGATGGCGAATTCTCAATTCCCGTCACATTCAGAGGTGTTCCTCCTGATCTTTTTGCAAAGGCAAAAGGAGCAATAGCAGAAGGGTATTGGGATAAATCTCAAAATATATTTGTTGCAGAAAAAATAATGGCAAAACATAGCGAAGAATACCATCCCCCAGAAGTCAAAAAATAAAGCAAAAAGGAAAAATTTTCCACACTTCAAAATCCATAAAACTGAAATCCACTCTCAATCAAAAAGATTCAAAAGGGAAAAAACGAAAAAAAATAGAAAAAATGCAAATTTTT
The DNA here is from genome assembly GCA_000494225.1 of Candidatus Calescibacterium nevadense OTU 1. Classification (GTDB taxonomy): domain Bacteria; phylum Calescibacteriota; class Calescibacteriia; order Calescibacteriales; family Calescibacteriaceae; genus Calescibacterium; species Calescibacterium nevadense. The sequence continues at coordinate 2,138 of AWOA01000026.1, read as the reverse complement.
CACACTTTTCAGAAAAAATGATTATATATTTTATTATAAAAAATTTAAAAAAATTGAAAAGAAATTTCAAGACGGGGTCGGAAGAAGACAAATTTTCTCTTACGGGGTCTAATTACGGAGTTTAAAGAGAATGAACTTTATAAATAAGAAATACAATGTAATTTAAAAAAAACAAGAAAGGAGGATAAATGATGGACAATATAGGAGAAGAAAAAATAAGCTTAGTAAAAAAAGACGTATCTATTTTGGAAAAGGCAGTAAGCAAAATGCCCCCCTTACCATTAATTATAAAAAATATCTTAAATTATGCATTCTACGAAACAGTTCCTGTATCTCAGATTGCACAGGATATAGGTAAAGATCCTACGCTGGCGGGTCAGCTGTTAAAATTTGTGAATTCTCAAATTCTATCACCAATTAGAGTCTCGACACTTGAACATGCAGTAGTACTTCTCGGGACAAAAAATGTATTTAGAATAGCAATTGCTCTGTGGGCAAAGAACATAGGAGATACATACTTACCCGGTTATCAACAGAAAAAAGGAGAACTTTCCTTGAATTCATTCATAGGTGGCTATGCATCAAAAAGAATAGCGGAAATATCTTATCCAGCCCTTTCATATCTTGNGTTCTCAGCGGCAGTTTTAAGAAACATAGGTAAAATCGCAATAGACCAAATTGTCTTACACAAAAAGGGAGAAATAATTCAAGAAATATTCAAAGGCAAAAGCGCAATTGAGGTAGAAGAAGAAGTTCTTGGAATAACCTTTACCGATGCAAACTACATGATAGCACAGGCGTGGAACTTACCGGAAGAGCTGAAAATACCTATGAAATTCTTCAAAACCCCACATCTTGTTCCAGATGATATACCAGAATACATAAAATTCACAACCTACATAGTACATGTAGGAGATGTTATATCCCAGATGGTAGGGGTAGGCAGTAGCTTTGATAACCTTGTAGAAAGGTTCTCAAGAAAAAGCTTTGATGTTCTCAAAATAACAGAAAAACATATCGGTATGATATTTACTGAAACATTCCTCAAAACAGAACAAATAATACATGAATTTTTCGGAGAAGATGAATCGCTCCTAAAACTTATGTAAGAAAAAAATTCTCAAGTTTCTTTTCAATAATTTTTCTCCAACGGAATAAAGAACAAATGGGCAAAATAGTAACAGAAAAACAATGAATAAATATAAAAAAAAATAAATATATTAAATAAATAAATCTAAAAACTAAAAATTAAAAGTTAAAGTTAAATTGTATTACATCAAATATGCTTACAGAAAAAAATTCAACAAGAGATATATTTAGAAAGTATCCTCTGCTTTCAGACTATCCAAAGTCCTTCAATTTGAAAGATAAGAGAGAAGTTATAATTCGTCCGATGATAAAGGAAGATGTAGAAGAATTATATAAATTTTTCTCAAAGCTTGACAAAGAAGATAAGCAATTTTTAAGAGATGATGTATCCAAAAAAGAAACTATACAAAAGTGGGCAGATAACCTAAACTATGATGTGGTCCTACCTCTTCTTGCTTTTTACAACGGAGAAGTTATAGCCGATGGCACACTACATGCATCAAACTACTTCTGGACACGGCATGTCGCCGAAATAAGAATAGTTGTCGCAAAAGATTTCAGAAACCTTGGAATTGGCAAGAAAATCGTATCCGAACTTTTCTTTGTTTCCCTAAAAAGAGGTTTCAAAAAAATAGTTGCTCAAATCCCTTTCTACCAACAAAATACAATAAGAATCTTTGAATCGCTCGGATTTGAAAAAGAAGCTATTTTGAGAAAACATATAATGATTCAAGGAAAATTCATAGACCTGCTTATTATGTCTATTTTTACAGATAATGTTGTTCAAAGTATAAAGAAAAGCTATTAAAAAACAAAACAGGGGAACAAAAAAGCGAAAATGAACAGAAAAATAAAATGTAAAATATAAAAGGAAAGAAAATAAAAACAAAATAAAAACAAACCAAAAATGAACAATTCATAAAAATTTAAACTATATATAAATAACTAATAAATAAAGAATATTATTATGCCAAAGATAACAAAAAGAGAAGTCTCTTTCTGGTCAAATTTCGGTCTATCCTTCGTCCTACTCATTGGAATACTGATAG
>AWOA01000025.1 GCA_000494225.1 Candidatus Calescibacterium nevadense OTU 1 | reverse complement strand
TNNGAANAAAAAGGAGTATATTTTTGAAAAAAGAGAAGGAGGAGATTGGTATATAAAATTCCCAGAAAACACAACATATGTTAAAGCAAGGGAAAGCCAAGTAAGAGACTTACTCTATTCAATAAATGGAATAAAAATATCAGAATTTGTCTCAGATTCAACTCAACCTCAAAACCTTTACGGTCTTGAAAATCCGGATATTTCAATTGAAGCTACAATGTCAGATGGAGAAAAATATAATCTTCTACTCAAANTTCAACCCGGTAAAATATATGCAAAAAAACCAGACAGACCTAACATATTTGCTGTTGAAATTCAAAAAGATTTCTATAATACCCTATTCGCTTCACTTTACAGAGAAAGAAAAATATTAGGATTTTATGTATGGAGAGTAAAAGAGGTATCAATAGAAAGAGAACAAAAAATAACAATAATTCAAAGGGATCCGGTAAATACAGACAAATTCTATCTTGTATCTGGGAACGAAAAAAAAGAATTAGACTCATCACAAGTGAAAGATTTACTATCACAGCTTTCGAATATCGAAGTTGTTGATTTCATAGCAGACAATACAGATATAACAGAATTTGTTAGTACGCCAAAAATAAGAGTCAGAGTAGATGTAGATGGAAGACTAACCCCTTACTCTCTCGTTTTAGGAGATNAAACAGCAAAAGGAATTATAGGAGCAGAAGAAAGTGAAAAGTCAGTCTATATCTTCCCCCCAGGAATAACAGAAATAATTTCAAAAATTGAAAATATCAAACCACAAGTTGAAGAAAAACAGGAAAAGAAATAGACAAAAAATATAAGCAAACAAAGAAAAATGAAATGAAAAAATAAATCACAAAGCAGATAAAAATAATACAAATTAAAAAAACTGTTCAAACTTAAACAAAAAGCAAGAGGACAAAAATTAATTGATGTTTCAGGAAGGGNAAAATCAAAGGAAATACTTTATTGAGGTTTTAGAAAGTAAAGAGTATGTTCTAAAAGATCCTCCACCCGGGAAAAACAGATTGTACTTTGAAAGTAGTCCTTATCTAAAACAACATGAAGACAACCCTGTTGACTGGTGGCCGTGGTGTAAAGAAGCATTTGAAAAAGCGAGAAAAGAAAATAAATTGATTTTAGTATCAATAGGATATTCAACATGCCACTGGTGTCATGTGATGGAAAGAGAATCTTTTTCAAACCCCGAAATAGCCAGACTTATAAACGAAAATTTTGTTGCAATAAAGATAGATAGAGAAGAAAGACCAGATCTTGATAGAATTTTCATGACAATATGCGAAATAACAATTAGAAACTGTGGATGGCCTCTTAATGTTATCCTCACTCCTGACGGTCTCCCGATTTTTGTAGCAACATATCTACCTCCGACAACACAAAGAGGACTCTTAGGTCTCAANGAACTCATTCCAAAAATAAAGGAAATATGGGAAAAAGAAAAGGATAAAATATATCAAAANGGACTCAAAATATTGGATGTTATAACCAAAATTAATGAAGAGGTCCCAGAAACAAAAGACAAATCAAAATTAAGCAGAAAATCAATAATTGAATTAGAGCAAAAAGCATACCTTGATTTTGAAAACTCCTTTGATGAAGAATATGGAGGATTTGGATCGGGAGCGAAATTTCCGAATGTTTCAAACCTCCTCTTTTTATTGAGATACTGGAAAAGAACAAAAAATAAAAAAGCNCTTTTCATGGTAGAAAAAACTCTCGATAGTATGTATCAAGGAGGAATTTATGACCAAATAGGCGGAGGATTTCACAGATACACAGTAGATAGAACCTTTCTTATTCCACACTTTGAAAAGATGCTTTATGATCAAGCTCAACTTATTGATGTGTATTCAGAAGCATATCAGATAACAAAAAAACCAGAGTATAAAAGGGTNGTATATGAAACATTTGAGTATCTTCTTGATGAACTTTATGATGAAAAAACCTGCGGATTTTTTTCAGCACAAGATGCAGAATCAGAAGGNGAAGAAGGGAAATATTATCTTTGGACAGCAGAAGAAATAGAAAATATAATTGGNGATGCTCTTAAATCNGAGATATTTATGAGATATTTTGGAGTTTCATTTTCGGGCAACACACCACATTTTGGNAATAAAAATATCCTTCACATAGCAGTAAATAAAGATAAAATAGCTCAATTTTACAGAAAAAGCAAATCAGAAATAGAAGAAGTAATAGAAATGAGTAGGGAAAAACTCAAAGAAGAGAGAAAAAAAAGAATCCCACCTTTCAAAGACACAAAAATACTTACAGATTGGAATTCTCTCCTGATTTACTCACTTGCAAAGGCAGGATTCATATTCAAAAACGAAAAAATGATAAAAACGGCAGAAAACACAGCAGAATTTATCTTGTCAAAAATGTTTTACGGAGAAAATCTATATCATTGTTTCAAAGACGGAAAAGTTTATACCAAAGGTATGTTGGACGATTGGGCTTTTTTACTACAAGCTCTCTTAGAACTTTATCTTTCAACACAAAAAGTGAAATTTTTGAATTTGTCGCTTGAAATTGCAAGAAAATTGATTGAAAAGTTTTATGATGAATCAAAATGTTGCTTCTTTATGCAAGAAAAAGAAAACTCAGATTCTGTCTTTTCAAAAATCAGAGATTTATATGATCTATCAACACCATCTGGAAACTCTGTAGCTATAATTTCACTTTTGAAACTCTACAAAATAACAGGAGAAGAAGAATTCAAATATTTAGCTGAAAGTGTCCTGATAAGTATTATTGATTATGCTGAACTCTCCCCTTTTGGATTCGGGAACACGCTTTGTGCGTTAGACTTTCTTGCTGGTCCAACATACGAAATAGTAATAACT
>AWOA01000024.1 GCA_000494225.1 Candidatus Calescibacterium nevadense OTU 1 | reverse complement strand
AATGTTTCAAACCTCCTCTTTTTATTGAGATACTGGAAAAGAACAAAAAATAAAAAAGCACTTTTCATGGTAGAAAAAACTCTCGATAGTATGTATCAAGGAGGAATTTATGACCAAATAGGCGGAGGATTTCACAGATACACAGTAGATAGAACCTTTCTTATTCCACACTTTGAAAAGATGCTTTATGATCAAGCTCAACTTATTGATGTGTATTCAGAAGCATATCAGATAACAAAAAAACCAGAGTATAAAAGGGTTGTATATGAAACATTTGAGTATCTTCTTGATGAACTTTATGATGAAAAAACCTGCGGATTTTTTTCAGCACAAGATGCAGAATCAGAAGGNGAAGAAGGGAAATATTATCTTTGGACAGCAGAAGAAATAGAAAATATAATTGGNGATGCTCTTAAATCNGAGATATTTATGAGATATTTTGGAGTTTCATTTTCGGGCAACACACCACATTTTGGNAATAAAAATATCCTTCACATAGCAGTAAATAAAGATAAAATAGCTCAATTTTACAGAAAAAGCAAATCAGAAATAGAAGAAGTAATAGAAATGAGTAGGGAAAAACTCAAAGAAGAGAGAAAAAAAAGAATCCCACCTTTCAAAGACACAAAAATACTTACAGATTGGAATTCTCTCCTGATTTACTCACTTGCAAAGGCAGGATTCATATTCAAAAACGAAAAAATGATAAAAACGGCAGAAAACACAGCAGAATTTATCTTGTCAAAAATGTTTTACGGAGAAAATCTATATCATTGTTTCAAAGACGGAAAAGTTTATATCAAAGGTATGTTGGACGATTGGGCTTTTTTACTACAAGCTCTCTTAGAACTTTATCTTTCAACACAAAAAGTGAAATTTNTGAATTTGTCGCTTGAAATNNCAAGAAAATTGATTGAAAAGTTTTATGATGAATCAAAATGTTGCTTCTTTATGCAAGAAAAAGAAAACTCAGATTCTGTCTTTTCAAAAATCAGAGATTTATATGATCTATCAACACCATCTGGAAACTCTGTAGCTATAATTTCACTTTTGAANCTCTACAAAATAACAGGAGAAGAAGAATTCAAATATTTAGCTGAAAGTGTCCTGATAAGTATTATTGATTATGCTGAACTCTCCCCTTTTGGATTCGGGAACACGCTTTGTGCGTTAGACTTTCTTGCTGGTCCAACATACGAAATAGTAATAACTCCTCCAAAGTATGAAATAAAAAATGGCGATAGTAAAATACCAAAAAGTGTAGAACCATTTCTTGATAAATTGAGNGAGACATACATCCCAAACAAAATCATAATATTATACAACGAAAAAGCAAAAGATTTNACTTTTATAAAACAAATCAATATCTTACCAGAAGACAATGTAAGAGTATATGTATGTTCAGATTGGATGTGCAAAACTCCNTCTCACTCCCCAGAAGATATGGNGATGAGGATAGAGGAATAATGGGCTAAAAATCAGAAAAACTTTTCAAAAATTACAATTGTGGTCCGATCATTTATTTTTTGAGTTTCTGTTTTTTGAATCTGAGCTTTTGAGAACTTTTACAAAATCCTACCAAGCTTCTNCTGTCATTACTTCTTTTTTTTATCTTCTCCAACTGGCTTATACCGTTTGTTTATTCTTTATAAAAAATTTTTTTATTAGTTTTGCTTCTTAGATACCTGAGTTTTCATACGCAATCGTAGAAAATTTATTTCATGAGATTCTTTACTTGAAGTCAAAAAATCTTAGCGATGGAATGCTGTTTTACCTTATAAGTTTTCTTCTTCTTGAAACAAAATCTAAAAGAACATATTTTCCGAGATTTTCAGGGGTTGTAAAGAATGCCCTTCCTTTGTTTATTCTTACGACTTCTTCAACAAATTTTTGAACCTGAGGATTATCCTCTATCATAAATATATTTATCTTTATGTTTTCTTTTGTAGCTTCTTCAACCTCCTTTATAGTTTCTCGCATAGCGTTTGGAGAACATCCCATAATTGGCCATTCAACAAAAACNCTACTTCCAACACAATAAGCAGTTGGTTGTCCGTCAGTAATCATTATTATTTGTTTTTCCTCCGATGGACTTTTTTTGAGCAACTTCCTTGAAAGTCTTATAGCATCCTGCATGTTAGTAAATGGATCATTCATATTAAGTTCAACAGATGGCAACTCATGAGGTTTTATTTCAACCGCAACTGTAAAGAATCCTATTATATAAAGTTTATCTGAAGGGAAATAAGATGAGATAAGGGAATGAAGAGCGATTGCAACTTTTTTTGCACATTCAAACTTTCCACCCCAAGACATAGACCATGAAGTATCAATCAAAAGAGCGGAGCTTACTCTCGAAAAGTGTCTGTTTCTATAAACCTCAAAATCATCTGGNTCAATATTTATCCTACCTTNTTTATCAAATCTTCCCTGCATTATAGCATTTTTNAGTGAAGAAAATATATCTATGTTTATATTGTCTCCAAATTCCCATTTTTTTCTTTCCTCATAATTTACCTCGTAATTTCCTCTTCTTTTTGTGGNGTGAANNCCAAATAACCTNCTTTTTACATTCACAAATATATCTTTTATAACTTTATCTCCTATTTTCCTGACACCTNTTGGGGTAAGAATGAGAGAATTACCTTTCATCACAAAAAATCCTGATTCTTTCAGAACTTCNACAATCTTACGAATGGTATTAAGACTTCTGAACTCCTCTTTATCTAAAACGTCATTAGCTATATCTTGGGGTATATCTTGAATATCTCCCTGTTTTAACTTTTCTTCAAGTTGTTCAAGTTTTTCAAACCTATCAACAACTTCCATAGCTTGTGGTAATGTTAAGGGCTCGCCTTCTTTGAAACCGTAAAGGTGTTTTTTCAAAAATTCTCCCAAACGCTGTATATCATTGAAGTTTTTAAGAAGCTCCTGATAGATTTCTTTTGCTTTTTCTGACATAAACCCTTTCTTCTCATCATAGTTTCGCAATTGCTCCATTCCCTGCTTGAAAGATTTTGGTTTTTGATATAACATCTCATTTCTTTCAGCAAGATCACGGTAAAGCTGATCTATCAAATCCTTCAAGCCTTTGATATTTTGCATTTGAGCTTGGTTCCTANCTTCCGTTTCTTTATCACCTTGATTTTCAGTACTATCATTTTGACCTCCTGCATTAGAAAGTTCTTTTTCTAAATTTGAAATTTTCTCTGGTATTTTTTTATTTACTTCTCCAAGTTCTTCTTCTCTTGCTCTCTCTAAATTTGAGATTTCTTTCTGATATGTTTCAGAGATATTCTTTCTCATCTCCTCGAGCTTTTTCTTTCTTATCTGTCTGAGAATATCATTCATTCCCATAACAGATTGATCTCCGAAATTGAAACCGTACTTTAACATATTCTCCAATTGAGAGGCAGGGTTTGAATTAGAAAAGAGTTTATCAAGAAACTTTGACATCTCATTACTAAATTCAAGAGAATCGACAAAGCTTTCTTCTTGCCACTTTTTATATAAAACTTTCATATAAAAAATTTTAGTGTTTAGAGAGACAAAAGTCAAAATAAACAGGTAGAAATCAGATGACGTAATTTAGGAAAAAATTAAGTGGATTTAGAGTAAAAATCAAAGAGACCTAATATAAGGATTTGAGCTATAATAATACCTTCCAGATATAACTTCTCTTGTAAGCCTGTTATATATATAGAGCCCTTCAAGAAAGAATTCAAGGTATGAAGCCAAAAACTCAGGTTCCCTTCTTCCCCCAAGCTTTTCGGCCAACTTGAAAAGACTTGGAAGTTTTTCAAAAACCATTACATACTCAGATGAAGGCTTCATATCAGAAGTTTCAAATTTAAATTCATCCTTAAAAAGCAATATAAGAGGCTCAAACTCATGAACTTTGAAGTACTCATCAAAGATCAATTTCACAGTTTTTTTGAAAATTCTTTCAAGAATTTCTATCTCGTTTTTCTCAGCTATTGATTCTATCTCAACTTTACCTATTGATGTGTAAATCATGTAAAATAAGTCAGATATTCTTGGGACAGCAATTTTTTCCTTCAATATATATGCTCTTTTATANGCACTTGCGAGCACGATATCGTAATTAGATATGGTCATTCTTACTGAAACTCCGGAATGCTGACTTATATCCTCTGATTTTCTTGCTTGCATAGTGAATTCAGAAATAATATTTCCTACAAAATCAGGAACCTCTATATTTATTCCATCCTTTACTTTTCGCAGATAAGATTCTTGTTCGGCTATTTTCAATTCTATTTCCCTTTTTTTGAGGATAGTGTGTTCTTATCATAGAGTTGAACCGGTCCTTTAATGGGGTTACGATTCTGCCACGAGCGGTATAATCTTCTGGATTTGCAGTAGCAACAACGAGTATATCAAGTGGGAGCCTTAGCTTATAACCTTTTATTTGTATATCTCTTTCTTCCATAACATTAAATAGAGCTACCTGAACTCTTTCTGGAAGATCCGGAAGTTCGTTTATAGCGAAAATTCCTCTATTTGTTCTGGGGACTATTCCGAAGTGAATGACTTCGGGGTCAGATAAAGGTCTTCCCTGGGCAACTTTTATAGGGTCTATATCTCCTATGAGGTCAGCAACGGTTGTATCTGGTGTAGCGAGTTTTTCTCCAAATCTCTCTTCTCGGTGGACCCACCTTATTTTCACATCATCGCCCTTTTCGTGAATGAGTCTTTTACATCTTGCACATATAGGTGAGTAAGGATTATCATTGATTTCACAACCGTCAATTGCTGGGACATACTCATCAAGTAAAGAAACAAGCATCCTTATGAGACGAGATTTCCCTTGCCCTCTTTCACCTAAAAGAATTATATCGTGTCCTGCTATAAGAGCATTTATGAGTTGAGGTATCACAGTTTCTTCATATCCCCATAGTCCCTCAAATACGAACTCTCTTTTTTCAAGTTTATCAAGAAGGTTTTTTCTTATTTCATCTCTTACAGATAGAACCTTATATTTCGATTTTTTGAGTTCACCTATGTTTTTTATATCCAAGAAACTTTCTTTTTTCATTCCTTCCTATTTATTTTAAAAAATACGCGNGGGATATATCTCACAATCAAAAATTTTAGATAAAAAAACAAAGGAGGGAAGACAAANATAAGAAATAACGAAATGAAAATGAAAGAGAGAAGGTGTGGTAATTAGGAGTCGAAAAAAGTAAGAAGAGCAAATTTCGGTGGGACAAATAGTTCAACAAGCATATGAGCTTTCTTTATATTCTCCCAGATACTTATAGCACGCTTACCGAACTTTTCTGGATTACGCCCCACAAAAGATTCTAGACTNGCAAGAAATTTTTTTGCTTTATCTCTATCATTCTGAACAAATTCATCTAAAATCTTTATAAATTTTATCTTATATTCTCCCTCACCAACTATAACACTTTCTATCATTTCCCATATCTTTTGTAATTCCTCAGCATCTTGAATAATATCTGGAATGTTAGGGTTAAGAAAGCTTATAATAGCTAATTTATCTAATAATTCCTTTGTCTGAAATTTTTGCTTTATTTTTTCGGATATAATTTTTTGAAGATTACGAGTGGAAAATCTAACCCCTATACATCTTGAAATGATAGTTCGTGGTATCATTTCTATCTTTGAAGTTATAAGAAAAAATGATGAAAACGGACTAGGTTCTTCTATTGTTTTCAGCAAGGCAGAAAATCCCTGCTGAGTCATAAGATGAGAATCANAGAGAATAATAAACTTATGATGTGAGAAAGGTCTTATAAGGGAAAACCTTATGGCTTCTCTAACGTATTCAACCTTCAATCGTTCATCTTCTGGTCCCCTTTTAACAACCATTATATCTGGATGTTCTTGAAAAATACATTGGGAGCAAAAACCACACGGCGGCATAGTCCCACACAGAAAACTTCTGGCAACAAAAACAGCAAATTCCTCTTTGCCTATACCCTCAGGTCCCCAAAAAATATAAGCTCCCTTTATATCCCCTTTCTCTACCGACCTAGCAAAAAAATCAAACTGTTCAGGAAATAACTTCTCAAAGTCCAAAACCATTGAGTAAAAAGATAAATAATAAATAATAATAAATATAAAAGTTTTTATCTTTTAACCAAACCGCAAAAAAAATTGCTAAAATATNTTTGTGAGAGCGGAGGAAATTTCAGGAAGAAGGGAAGAAGTAATGAGATCCTCACCTCCCCCGAGGAGGGAGCCCACACCCCCACAACCTCCACCTCCTCCTCGGGAAACTCCTCCCCCCCAACGCCAGCCCCAAAACCCCGCACCAAGAAGAGCCATAGATATTTTCGCATAATCAAAATGAAAAAATGTTTTAGCTGAATTTATCAAATCACAGAGGCAAATTTTTCTAGTCTCAAAAACACTTTCTCTTCAATCTTATAAATTTTCCCAATAATATCTTTCAGTTCCTGCAATTCATCTTTTGAGACTCCATCTCTTTCAGAAATTTCCCTGAACCTAAACGCAAGTTGTCTCCAAAGCTCAGCAGACGAATAGATATCAGCAGAAGATTCAGAAAGAGTAATTTTATCTTTACCAGAAAAAATCTCAGCTGAATCTCGTAAGAAATCAGAATACATGAATCTAAAAGAACCGCCCCCGGTACCTCTTCTTTCTATGACCTGGTATGCGAACCTGAAAACCCAAGATCTATCTTTTGCATCGACCCACAGTTCAATTTCATCATAAAACTTTTTTATACCATTTATGCCCATGAAATCTAAGTCAAATTTTAACATACGCTGACAAACTTTGTGAATTGACTTGAATACGCTATCTTTACTGAATTTTACTTGAAATCTTGGAGTAGGTAAAATATGGTTATGTAAGCTGAAAAGCGCGATTACATTTTCGGGAGCCATAGCAAGAGAAAGATCTTCACGAGAAACCTTCTGTGGTTCAGGAAAAGAACTATCTGACACAATAAAAATACTCTCTTTTTTTTCTCCTAAGTTTTTTTCTTCGTATCCAAAGATAACTAATTCATGTCCTGGAAAATGAACTGGTTTAGGATAATATGGAAGATAGAAAAGGTCAGTTCTTGCAAGTACTGGGATACCTGATTTTATACTTTCCTTTATTATATTTTCGGGGAAGTCTTCATAAGACTGCCACTTCCAATCTAATCCTATATTATCAAAAAAGTCTTCCACCAATAACGGGTTTCTTCCTCCTATTCCGTATGATGCTCCCCCGAAACCACCTTTCATATAAAAGAAAAGAAGCCCAGAAGAAAGCCCGAAAATAACATGCTCTGGATATCTATTCCCATAGAATTTAGATATATTCCACAAAGAAGTGGAACCACAATTTTTTCCTGGTGAATGCTCAAAGCCCTTTATTATCATGCCGGTAAAACAATCTATCAAAACAATAAATAAAAAAGATTAATTCTGCTTTATTTCATTTACTTTTATTTTTTCTTCTGATTCAGTCTTTGTTTTTAAGTCTAATGATTCGGCTTTTTCATCTTTTACAGAATCCGAACTTTTTGAATTTTTTTCATTTTCCTGTCCCTCTCTCATTCCTTTTTTGAACTCTTTCATAGCTTGCCCTAAACCTCTCGCAAGCTCTGGGATTTTTTTCGCTCCAAATAAAAGAGCGATTATCAGAAAAATTATGAGAAGCTCCTGGAAACCTATTCCAGCCATGATAATTTTACCTCCAATGAAAAGAATTTAATTCACAAAAACAGAGTTAAAAATTTACCAGAAAAAAGAAAAAGTGATTAGTTTAGGAATTGTGCAATTTTGCACTATTTATTTTGCAAGTTTCCTAATTATATATTTGATTTATATGTTTTTATATATTTGATTTATATATATATATCTGAACTTTTCTTTTCTATTTGAGTAGGTTTTCTATATCTTTGAAATCCTCTTTTGCGCTCCTGAATGTCTCAAGAGCTTTTCTGTACATCCCTTCTATATTTCTTGCACTTTCGAGAAGAGAGAGCAAATTCCTTGATATTTCGTCTGTGACTTTTGACTCCTGTTCTGTTGCGGTTGAGATTGCGGAACTTTCAGTATTTATTTTAGCTGTGGATTGATACACTTCATCAAAACTACCTTTACCCTGCTGAACGATTTCCACTCCTCTTTTAACGANTTCAAAAGCCTTTTCTATTGATTCGTATGTTTGGCTTACACTTGCTATAATTGAGTTAATTTTTTCAGATATATCGCGAGCATACTGATATGTTCTCTCAGCAAGCTTCCTTACCTCACCAGCAACAACAGCAAATCCTTTTCCTTGCTCCCCTGCCCTCGCTGCCTCAATAGCGGCATTTAGAGCAAGTAAATTTGTCTGGTCTGTTATATCTTCTATAGTTGAAACTATATCTGATATTTCTCTTGTTTCGTTCTCGAGATTTTTAGCTAAATCCCTGACCGCATTAATGGTTGACTCAACTTCGTTTATCACTTTGACTATGTTATCCATCTTCTGAAGACCATCTTGCGAAATTTGAGCAGTCTGTTCAACCATATTTGCAATCTGGACTATTCTTGAAGCAACCTCAGCAGCAGAAGCAGAAAGTTCCTCCGAAGCTGTTACTATTACATTTATTTTGTTAAGCTGCATATCATTTTCTCTGATAACGTTCATATAATCTTCTTCAAAGGCTTTGAGTTTCTCTAGGATCACCTTCAACTTCTCAAATATCTTACCCTTCTCCTTAGCCAAAAGATCATCTATTACAGATTTTATCTTTTTACCTTCTTCTGTCAAAAGAGAGCCTGAAACGACATCATCAATAATGGAATTAAATCTCCTTTTTTCGTATATTTTATTGAGAAGGAAAACTAAAACAATAGAAAATACCCCAACGAGAAAGAACGCAAAAACTCCCCACGAGAATCCAGCTAAAAGGGAATATATTATAAAACCTATAATTAATAAACCCAGACCTACACCAAACCCTATCATAATCTATAATTTTATTCATAAAAATTAGATTTTCAAGTTTTAATTTGATTTTTTACATTTTTTCTACTATATAAAAAATGGAAAAGCAAAAAAATAGTGAAAAAAGAAACAATGAACAGAAAGTAGCAGTTTTAGATAAATTTGTAAAAAAGATGAGGGAGTGCGGTCAGATTCTTTTTTCAAGAAATCTAATAGATACACGGTCAGGCAATGTCAGTGTAAAATTAGACAGAAATAAGCTTTTGATAAAAAAAACTGGTGTATCTATGCCTTATATGACAAAAAAAGATGTTATAACTTTACCCATCTATGAAGGAACAGAAAAAGATAATTTAGCATCATCAGACCTGAAAATCCATCGGCAAATCTACATAGAATCAGAAAAGGGAAATAAAAATATAAATGCGGTACTTCATTGTCATATGCCAGAAGCAGTTGCACTATCGTTTTTTGATGACGAAATAACACCTCTTGATTACGAAGCTCAATATTTTATAAAGAAAATAAAAGTAGCAGAATACAATAGTATCCCAGAATATGTTGCAGAATTTAAATTATGCATTGCAAAAGGTCACGGAGTTTTTGTCGGAGGTAAAGACCTTGACGAAGCCTTATTTTTAACCTTGGCACTACATAATTCACTAAAAATATTCCTTTTGAAAAACTTACTTGAAAAAATAAAAACTTAAAAACAAAACAAAAGAAAAAGAAAATAAAGAAAAAGAGATAGGGACAAGAAAAGAAAATAAATAAAAACAGCGTAAAGAAAATAAATAAAATAAATAAAAATAGCGTATTAAGAAATATAAGTTTTCAGGTAGGAATAAGAAAATAAGTCAAAGCAAAAATGAAAACTGAGAAAATCCTGAACTCGCAAGAAACAAGCTGAACAACCAACAAAAAATTCAAAAAAACAAAAAATTGATACGAAAGTTTTAATATCAAAAAATATGAAATTAGGAGACGGAATAATAGACTTCAAACTTCCAGGAGTAGACGGTAAAATATATTCTCTTTCCTCGTTTGAAAAGGGGAAACCAATAGCGGTTATTTTCTGGTGCAATCACTGTCCATATGTCAAAGCGTGGGAAGATAGAATTATAAGACTTGGAAGAGAGTACGCAGGAAAAGTTCAGTTTGTTCTTATAAATGCAAATGACCCAACAAAGTATCCGGAGGATTCTTTTGAGAACATGAAAAAGAGGGCTGAGGAGAAAAAATATCCATTCCCTTATCTTTTTGATGAAAGCCAGGAGGTTCCGAGAGCATACGGAGCTCAAAGGACCCCNGAAATATTCCTTTTTGATTCTGAATGGAAGCTCGTATATCACGGAGCACCCGATGATAACTGGGAAGATGAATCAAAAGTAAAAAACCACTACTTCAAAAATGCAATTGAAAGCTTACTTTATGGCAAAAAAATAGAAGTTCATGAGACTCAGCCAGTTGGATGTACAATAAAATGGAAAAAATAAAAAAAAATTTACTTCTTTCTTATCAGAATCACCAGATGAAACGAAGAGCATAGCTGAAAAAATAATTTCTGAATTTAGCGGAAACAGAATTTTTTTACTTTTTGGAGAAATAGGAAGTGGAAAAACAACCTTCATAAAAGGTGCGGCAAAAAAATTAGGAATAGCTGAAGATACGATAACATCTCCAACTTTCAGCATATCACAAGAGTACTGGGGGGACGAGAAAAATATAGTTCATATAGACCTTTACAGGTTAGGAAACAAAAAAGAAATTGAAGAGGTAGTAAATTTTATTTGTGAAAAATACAAAGAAGATAGAAAGAGTCTGATTTTCATAGAGTGGGCAGAAAAACTTGAAGAATACGAAAACCTTCTTCCGGAAAACATAAAAATAAATTTGAAATTCGGAAAAAATGAAAACCAACGTGAAATTGAAGTTATAAGCGAATAAAATTGAAAACCGTATTTATTCAAAACGGGATTGACCACCGTGGAAAAATCCCACCGGTTCATCAATGAATTTTAATGAATTAAATTTCTTCTTTGAGTAGTATTCAACCGCTTTAAATCCAAACCATGGTCGTTGGAAGCACTTTACGTTCTTGAAGTTAAACTACAAGTTACTGCTCCGAATTTATGATTTCCTCTTTGATGAGGAAAATCTTATCATTATGTAATATTGTTCTTTTCGGCTTGCTTAAATCTATTTCTATTCCAGCGAGAAAAACGATAGTTATGTTATGCTTTTCTGCAAGTCTTCTGAGCTCCAATAAGGTATGCTGAGAAGATTCTTCAATAAGTTTATAAGTGATAGATAATGCATCATCCTCGGTAGATTTCATAGAATCAATGTAGTTTTTCAAAGCCTTCAAGTCTGCATCTTGGGGTGTAAATTCATTATGAAATAGAGACAATACAGCAGCACAAGATAAAGATTGCTCTTTTCTTCCATATCTTATAAATTTTCCAAATCCCAAGTTTTGATCGTAGCCTATATGGGCAAGCTGAATTACAGTTAAACCTTTTCTTTCAGAGCCTGAATCCGGTATTTGAAAAACCGCCGGTTCCAAGCCATGATAAGAAAAATCAGGTAAGAAAATTCCACCAAATACTCTCCTTTCATAAATCAGATCGTACCTTATCTTTTTTGGTAAGATTTTAACCTTTTCTTTCTTCCCGACCTCTTCTCTTATTTTTAAAAGAACAGTTGTTGCTTGACTATCAGGNCACACAATAGCACAAATTATTGAGTTATAACCTATATCAAGCCCTACCTTCTGCGACATTTGAACTATCTTCCATGAGAAGTCCTTTAAGGACAAAGATTTTGATAAATCTATACTTNNCATAATCTCTTGTTTTTAATAAAAAATAATACCATTATAAAAAATCAAGAAAAATTAGCTTAAAAGATTTTTTATGAATATAAGCAAAGATGAAAGAGATATAATAGATGAAATAATAAAATTCAAGGATTTGAGAGGGAAAATTTTCGTGTCATCAGCACCCGGGAGAGTAAATCTTATAGGAGAACACACAGATTACAACATGGGTTTCGTTATGCCATGCGCAATCAACTTAAAAACAGTAGCAATAGGAAGGTTTACAAATCACGAAAGAGAAATCTCAATAGAGAGCCTAAATTTAGGAGAAAAAACCAAAGTAAGTTTTGATAATATAAATCCCACAAGAACATGGGCTGACTACATTTTAGGTCCTATTTTTTTACTGAAAAATAAAATAGGTAATTTGGATAGTGGTTTAGATATAATCATAAGGGGTAATGTTCCTATTGGAGGGGGATTGAGTTCGTCTGCTTCTTGTGAAGTTGCTATATCATCGCTTTTGAATGAGATGTTCAACTTAAAAATGGGAAAAATTGAAATCGTCAGAATATCAAAAAGAGCAGAAAACGAATTCGTAGGTGTTCCATGCGGAATAATGGATCAGATGTCAAGTGTATTTGGTAAAGAAAATCATGCTATGGTTATAGATTGCAAAACAGAGGAAATTGAATACATAAAGTTTCCTGAAAATTGGTCTATTGTGATATGTGATAGTGGTGTGAAGCATAAATTAGGAGAATCCGAATACAAAAAAAGACAAAGCGAATGTCAGCAAGCCCTGAAGATAATAAAAGAAAGAACAAAAGAAAATGATCAAATAGAAAGTCTGCGAGATATAGATGAATATATGCTTGACATTTTGAAAAGAGAAAATGAAATCCTTTGGAAAAGAGCAAAATTTGTGGTGGAAGAAAACAAAAGAGTTCTTACTGCAAAGGAAGCTATAAAAAAAGGAGATAAGGAAACAATCTCAAAAGTTTTTATACAATCCCATATTGGTCTTCAAAAAGAGTATGAGGTATCTTGCGAAGAATTAGACACATTAGTTGAGATAGCTTACGACTTCAAATATACTGTGGGGGCAAGAATGACAGGAGCAGGTTTTGGGGGAAACACCATAAATATCGTAGAAAAAGGAAGAGAAGAAGAATTTGCAGAATTTNTACAAGAAAAATACAAATCAAAAACAAACAAAAAAACTGAAATAAGAATAGTAAAAATTTCAGACGGAGCAAAAAGCTTTCAATTAGAAATATAGAAAATCAATCAATTGTGATAAGAGACTGAATTAAAATAAAAGGCCGGCAGATAAAGTTGATGTAAAACCAGGAGAAACTCTATCTAAAAAAGGAACTCTCCATACCGCATAGTCCGGATCCCCTACATAAAGGAAATTCTTTTCGTACACAGTAAAATATAAAGAAAGTTGAATGAAAGCGAAATCTCTTATAAATCTTTCCCCAAATTTCTCCTCTGATTTTTTGAAAATCAAGGCTGGCGAAAACTTAAATTTAACAACATCCCAATTCTTTCCTGTAATTTTATAAATACCCGAATCTTGAATGTCAGGGAAACCATGTAGGAAAATCAAAGCAGGAAATATATTTATATCGTGAGACGCTTCTGTATTTGTTGGAAGGAAATTTTTCAACTTCAACCCGAAACCTGACGATAGAACCAAAACATCACCTGGTACAATATTCTGCGAAAGAAAGATATATCCAACTCTCAATATGTATCCACCTGAAACGAAAGGAGAAAAATTTAAAGAAACTGAATCAAAGTTCCGCCTCAAAAAGAGATAGAATGGAAAATCAACGCCGAATGATGAAACATTTATTCTACGCAGAAAAGCGAGATTCTCATCTGGCTCCCCAGCAAGAGGTATCACGACACCACCAGAAGAAAAAATTTCAAGAGGTTGGGAGAGAAGCTTAAAGCCAAGATTAACATTAATATCCCCAAGCCCGAAAGAATTGACTAAACCCCCAAAATCTCTAAACCTTACGAAGAAACCGAAATTTGCAAAAAAACTTTCAGAAAAAGCATAATCACCAGAAAAGAAAAAATCCGTATCTCTTATTGAGATTTTATTATTGGATAATTTTGTAGCCTGACTCAAAGTCAAATTAAGATATTTTGGTAGGGTTATAACTGAACCANCAGTAAAATTCGGCTCACTNACAGAAATATTTTTACTCCAAAAAGAAAAATTCAAACCAGTCATAGGTACAATGGAGTCTTTTTTATACTTGAAACCAAGCTCTGATATTGTCTGAAAAGGGAACAAATCCGGATAATCAGCATAAAGATATGGAATAAATTTTTGGGAGAAAGAAAATGGGGCAAAAGATACAATGCAGAATAGGAATAAAATAAGAGAAATTTTTATTCTACTCAGATTATTCTTTGGCGGAGAGGGTGGGATTTGAACCCACGAGGGAGATTTAAGTCCCCCAACGGATTTCAAGTCCGTCCCGTTCGTCCGCTCCGGCACCTCTCCGCTATTAAAGTATTAGTATTATTTTAGTATCTGTTATCCATTCTTTNGTTTTTTTGGTTTTTTACTTTGTTTTTTCTTTTTTTTACTTTGCTTTTTCTTAAACAAAAAATCTTTTTGTATAAAAAAATTTTGCAATTAATTACAAAAATNAAAAAATTGGATATAAATTTATTTTTGGAATTAAAAAATTAAGTTGATAGAAAGGGGAGGTCAAAGAATATGGCAGAAACAAATAAAAAAAAGATGATAAAATTAGCATGCACAGGCTTAGGAATTATTCTATTCGCTTCGGCAGTTGTTTTTGTATTTTCTTCTTCAAAACTTTACTCCCAAGAAGATGAAGATAGAGCTTTACTTGAAAGAGCAAAAACTTTCTTCGCTCCTCTCACAGAAAAAGTCATAGATAATCCTCAAAACCCTGTAACACCAGAAAAAGTAAATCTTGGAAAAATGCTTTACTTTGAACCAAGACTATCAAAAAGTGGATTCATTTCATGCAACTCGTGCCACAACCTTGCATCGTATGGAGTAGATAATCTACCAACATCTATCGGACACAAGTGGCAAATTGGTCCAAGAAACGCTCCAACAGTGCTTAATGCTGCACTACACACAGCTCAATTTTGGGATGGTAGAGCAAAAGATTTAGAGGAACAAGCAAAAGGTCCAGTATTGAACCCAAAAGAGATGGCATCACCTCATGAAGGATTTGTTGTTGATAGACTAAAATCTATTCCAGAATATGTTGAACTTTTCAAAAAAGCATTTCCAGAGGAAAAAGATCCTTTAACTTACGAAAATGTGGCAAAAGCAATAGCAGCTTTTGAGAGAACCCTTCTTACTCCATCAAGATTTGATAATTTCCTTCAAGGAGACTTGAATGCTCTCACAAAAGAGGAGAAAGAAGGTCTGAAAACTTTCATAGAAGTCGGTTGCACAACATGCCATAGAGGGAAAGGTGTAGGTGGAGACATTTTCCAAAAATTTGGTCTTGTTAAACCATATTACGAAGTCATAAAGTATAAAGATAAGAAACAGATAGATATAGGTAGATATGCCATAACCAAAAATGAAGGAGATAAATATGTTTTCAAAGTTCCCTCTTTGAGAAATGTCACGAGGACATATCCGTATTTTCACGATGGGTCGGTGTGGTCTCTTGAGGAAGCTGTAAAAATAATGGCTGAAATACAGCTTGGTAGAAAACTCACAGACGATGAGGTCAAGAAAATTGTTGCATTTCTGAAATCACTTGAAGGAGAAATTCCAGAAGATGCACTGAAATTACCAGTTCTCCCTGAATCCACTCCGCAAACATCAAAACCGGATTTTAAATAAGAAATTTAATAAGAAAAAAAATCAAAAGGTATAGAATTAGGGAGTGAAAATGTAAAGACATTCCTCATTCATTTTTATTATTAAACATTCTTCATATATATGAAGAAAAGGCCGTCAAGGGTTATTGTTTCATCAACACAAGATATTTTTTTGCATAAAGATGCAATAAGACTGGAATAACCTCCAGTAGCTATTGAAAAAACTTCATTTCCCATCTCCCTTGATATTTTTTCTACCATACCATCTACCATAGAGGCATATCCGTAGACAATACCAGATTGGATACTGTGTGAAGTACTTTTACCTATAACCTCATTAGGCTTTTTGACAAGTATGCTGGGTAGTTTCGCTGTCTTTTTGAATAGAGACTCAACTGCAAGATAAATTCCAGGAAATATAGCTCCGCCAATGTATTCACCTTTCTGATTTATACAATCAAAAGTTATTGCAGTCCCGAAATCAACAACGACAATAGGTTTTTTTGGTTTCATTTTTTTTCCATATTTTTCCCAAGCTCCAACAGCATTAGCAACCCTATCTGCACCAACATCAGTAGGGGGATTATATATTACAGGAATTCCTGTTTTCACACCCGGTCCAACCACAACGAGCTTGGAATGGTGAAAATATTTTTTTACAAGGCTCTCAAAAGTACCCAGAAGAGGAGGAACTACTGATGAGATACAAAAGCCTTCTATATCATCTTTTAATATCCCCAAAAGTCTCAAAATATCTAAAATCAAAACGGCATACTCATCCTCTGTTTTTGCCATATCAGATGATAGTCTGAAAGAATTTATTATTTGAGGTTTTTCATCCTTTCTATATATTCCTACGGTTATGTTTGAATTTCCAATATCAACTGCACATATCAGCTCTCCCATGCCCGCCCCTCACAAAAGACCTCCCATTTTTTACTTTTCCAAAATCTTTATTATTTCCTCAACACTTTTTAGACCTTCTTTTATCNTCTCAACACCTACACCTCCACGATAGTAGGCAAGAATATGTAAATTCTGATAAGCGGTTATAAGATTTGCCATAAGTTTTCCATTTCTTGGAATTTTTTTGACTGCATCCATATAACCTTGTATTGAAGTTGGAAGCTTATCAGGTGAAGTTCCTTTTGATATGAGATATCCATCTATTGCAAGCAGTGCTGCAAGATAAGCTATTCCCGCTGCTTCACGAGTAGCCTTTGGGTCTTTATAAATCCTGTTATACTCTATCTCTGTCTTTGATAAGATCTCTTTTGCATTTTTTAGAAACCTTTTTGCTTCTCCTATTGCTTCCTCCTTTGTCTTCGGAACTATCCTTACACCCTTTTTCATATCAAAAATTTTAGGCTGGAATGAAAAGGAATAATGAACTTTGAACGAAAAGAAATTCAACATAAGAATAAAAACACTTTCAGGATACCAAAGATTTTGATACACCCGCTGACGAGAAAGTTGCCATTTGCATATATATTTTCAGGGAAGTTTCTATTATAAAAGAAGCAAGTGCCCCTCCTGTCCCTTCTCCAAGACGCATATCAAGGTCCAAAATTGGTCTTAATCCCAAAAAAGATAAAACTACATTTCCCCCGGGTTCAGCAGTTCTGTGTCCTGCAAAGACAAAATCTTTGACTTTTGGATTTATTGACCATGCAACNCAAAATCCAGCCAAAGATATGAGACCGTCTAAAACTACCGGTATTTTGTTTTCAGTACAACCTAAAATTAGACCTGCAATAGCCCCTATTTCATATCCACCAAATTTACATAAAGCATCAAATCCATTTTTCGGCTTCCACTTTGAAATAGCAGATTCAACAACATGAATTTTCTTTTTCAGTTTTTCGTCATCTATACCTGTTCCTCTACCAACCACCTTATGTGCTGGTTGCTCAGTAATATAAGAAATGAGAGCAGAAGAGGGGGTGGTATTCCCTATTCCCATATCTCCCGGTATTACAAGGTCAGCATTATTTTGCTTTGCGAAATCAGCCATCTCTTTTCCGACATCAATTGATTTTTTTGCCTCATCTTCGGTCATAGCTGGTTCGTTTAGAAAGTTTTTAGTTCCGTAATTTATCTTCCGTGAGAAGAACTTTTCAGATTTTATATCGAAATCCCCTTTTACTCCGACATCTACGACAAAAACATCGGCCCCTACATGCTGACCTATTACATTTATGGCTGCACCACCTTGAAGAAAATTGAGAACCATCTGATAAGTTACTTTTTGAGGATACGCACTAACTCCCTCTTCAGCTATCCCGTGATCTCCACAGAAAACAAAAACAAATTTTTTGAGAGGTAATTTAAAAGAAGTTTTACCTGTAATTTTTGCGTATCGAACTACTATCTCTTCAAGATATCCTAAACTTCCAGGAGGTTTTGTAAGATCATCAAGCTTTTCCTTTACGATTCTTTCNATTTCACCGTTGAGCATACCNGAAAAAATATTCTCCTAAAAATAAACTTTTTGGAATGATCAGATTTTTCTGAGTTTAACTCTATGTTCATTTGTTTTACATTTTCTTAATTTTGAGGCTTATTCATCACTTGGGAGGTTAAATAGTCTTCTTGCTATAACTATTCTTTGAATCTGTCCTGTTCCTTCGACTATATCAAGGGCTTTTACGTCTCTNTATAGTTTTTCAACAAATTTATCGTTTTGAATTCCTGCATCACCGAGAACGTCAAGGCAAAGAGAAACCGCCTCCTGAGCAACGGAGGGACAGAAAGCTTTCGCTTGTGAAGCCTCAACGATATTTGCTATACCGACATCAGCCATCCACGCTGCTTTCCAACAAAGTAATTTTCCTATCTCTATTAGCCTTCTTACACGAGCTACTGCTTCTTTTATTTTTGCGTATCTTGGTATAGGTCTTGATAAGATGTAATTTTCTTTTATGAATTTTACCGTGTAATCGTATGCGGCACGAGCTATTCCTATTGCCATAGCAGCGATAGTGGGTCTTGTAGCGTTAAATGATCTCATAGCAGTTCTGAAGCCCTCTTTNCCCTCGTAAGCTTTTTCTCCACCTAAAAGATTTTCNTCAGGTACTTCACAATCTTCAAAGATAAGGGAACAAGAGGAATAAGCTTTAAGTCCCATCTTATCTTCTATTTTTGCTACTACAAATCCAGGGGTTCCTCTTTCCACGATGAAAGCTCTATGCCCTGCTCTACCGAGCTTTGGGTCCAAGGTAGCCCAGACAATAACGAAGTCAGCCCTATCTGCATTAGAGCAGAAAGCTTTATGACCATTCAAAACCCACCTATCTCCCTTTTTAACACACCTAGTAGTTATTCTTGCNACATCAGAACCAGCACCGGGCTCGGTCATAGCGAAAGCCCCCCAGTGAGGNTTTTCTCTATCTTTGAATATGGAAAGATATTTTTGTTTCTGTTCAGGAGTACCAATAAGTGTAAGAGGAGGACCTGCAAGTCCTGGGCCAGGCAAAGCAACGGCAACTCCTCTATCCCAATAAGATGTTTCTTCTCCCATTATAACTGCTCGCCTTGAAGAGGTTCTTTCTTTTTTTTCCTTTTCTTTTTCATTTTCCGCTCCATCTCCTTCTATCTCCCTTCCAATTCCAGCAACTCTTTCTTGAAATCCCACCTGAGCGAGCATTTTAAAAAATGGATGGTCTGGTGGAACGGGCTCCCCTTTAAGATCGTACTCTATACCCAAAGGTCTCATGAATTTTTCTCCGAGAAACCTTATATTTCTTATTAGCTCTTTATCTTCCTGAGATAATGTAAAGTCAACCATTTTTCATTTCACCTCCTTTTTTTAAATTGAATTTTTGTCTAATTTCTTCAATAATACCAATAAATCATACTTCCTTNCCCTCTTTTCTTCTCCTTTCTTCGTATATTTTTTTAGCTTTTTCTCTGAGTTCATATTTTAAAACTTTTCCGGTTGCGTTTCTTGGTAACTCATCCACAAATTCATAATATCTTGGTATTTCGTTATCTGCAAGTTTATCTTTTAGGAATTCTTTGATCTCTTCCTCTGTTATTTTCTCTTTTGCGACCACAAAAGCAAAGACGTCTTCTCCTAAAAGTGGATGTGGGACTCCAACAACAGCACACTCAACAACTTTCGGATGAGATGATATAACCCCCTCAACCTTTGCAGATGATATATTAAACCCGCCCCTTATTATTATATCTTTTTTCCTATCCACAACATATATATATCCTTCCTCATCCATATACCCTATATCTCCTGTTTTTACCCAACCGTCTTCGGTCCACACTTTTTTTGTTGATTCTTCATCTTTGAAATACCTACGAGGCTTCACACCTGGAATTCTCATCCATATCTCACCTTTCTGACCCCGCGGGACCTCGTTCCCATCTTCATCGCATATTTTTACTTCTGTTGGGGGGAGTGGAATTCCTACTGAATCAGGCTTTTGCAAAGCCATACCAGGGGGAAGGAAACAACCCGCCATTCCCGCTTCTGTTGCACCATATAGGTTCATAATCCAAGTATTTGGGAGTTTTTCCGCAAGAGCTTTTACAGCCCAGGGGGGCATAGGAGCAGTTCCAAACATAATCAACCTTATATGATCAAATTTTGCATTTTCAAATTGTTCATCTTTCATAACAGAAAGGAGATGAAAAGGAACAGCATACAACATAATGACNTCTTCTCTTTTCATAACCTCTAAAAAAGCTTTCNCATCAAATTTTGGCAATATAACTGCATTCAANGCGTATCTTAAAGGTATCATAGTCATAGCATGGCAACCCGCAAAGGTAAAAAGAGGGACAGCATGCAAAAAAGTTTTACCAGCATATAAAGACTCATAAACTGAATCATCTCTAACGAAGAGAGATTTGTGAGTAGATATGATACCCTTTGGGAAACCGGTTGTACCGGAAGTATATATTATATCAAGATAGTCATCTCCTCTGATCTCGACTTGCGGTAGATGTGAGGGAAACTTTTCAAGAATTTTTTCTGCTTCTTTTCTTTCAAGAGCAAATTTCAAGTCCAACTCTTTTTTCAGATCTTTTACAAGGTCTATAAACTCATTTGCAAAAATTATTCCTTTTGCTTCGGAATTTTCAAGAATGAATTTTATACCTTCTTTTGGTAATCTTACGTTTATAGGAACGGGTAAAGCTCCTGTTTTTGCGATAGCAAAGTATGATATTT
Organism: Candidatus Calescibacterium nevadense OTU 1; assembly: GCA_000494225.1. GTDB lineage: Bacteria > Calescibacteriota > Calescibacteriia > Calescibacteriales > Calescibacteriaceae > Calescibacterium > Calescibacterium nevadense. The sequence goes on along the minus strand of AWOA01000024.1, from coordinate 4,848 downwards.
TGAAAAATACAGCATCTTTATTTGAGAACATTATTGCAACTTTATCTCCCTTCTTTACACCGAGGTCTAAAAGAGCGTGGGCGAGTTGAGAGGATTTCCTACTCCACTCCTCAAAAGTCAATTTTTCTACTCCGAAAACCTCANTAACATTCTTTGGATATCTTTTAGCTTTATCTTCAAGGAGCTCAACTATTGTTTCCATATGAATAAAAGATAATGTTCAATAAAAAAATTTGTGAAAAACAAAAAAGTATTAATTTTCACTTTATACTTATTTTAATTGAAAATTTGAAAAATATCAGGAAAAATTCAAAAATAAAAAATTGATAGAAAAAGAAAATTCAAGCGATGAAAGGGTTAAAAGAAAAAGAAGAGAAAACAGACAGCAAAAGGAAGATAATAAAAAAAGAGGAGCTCAAAGCAANAGGTTATATGCCTATAAGNCAGGTAGCNGAACTTGCAGGTGTAGAAAAATCTACAATCCATTTCTACATATCGCAAGGGCTTTTACCAAAGCCAGTTATGGTATCAAAGCAAATGGCTTATTATCCACCTGAAACAGTAGAAAGAGTGAAGATAGTAAAGCAACTCCAGAAAAGGTTTCTACCTCTCAAAGAGATAAAAAAGATACTCAAAAGACCAGATAACGAAATAAAACAAATGCTCATGAAGATAGACCAGGAAATCCTAATTACAACAAAAGATGGAAAAGAAAAAACTCACCCAAAAGTAGATCTACCACAGAACATCATAGAAGAACTAAAAAAAATAGGTCTGATAAGAAAAGAAGATGAGAAAGATTTATTTAGAGATGAAATTTTGGCAATTATATCTGANNTGCGAAGATTCGGTCTTGATGAATCGCACGGATTTTCTGTGAAGTTCCTGAAAAACTACGTTGATATATGTAAAAAACTAGTAGAAATAGAATTTACTGAGTTCAACTCCAAAGTTATTGGAAAACTCCCATCAGAAAAAATAATTGAAATGGCAAAAATCGCAATAGAAAAAACATCAGAACTTATAAAAATACTCCACAAAAAAGCTTTACTTGAAAAACTTGAAGAATTAACATCAGAACTAAATGAAAACGGAAAGAAAGGAAAGAATAAGAAATAAATAAAAATAAAAAAAGAACAGAGTAAGAGAAAATTGAAAAAGAAATTGAGTCTCAAAGAATAAAGACAGAAAAAAGGAGGGAAACAGGAATGGAAGATATAGTAAAAAACCATCTTGAAAAAGCAAAGCAAATAACCGGAGGGCAAAAAATTCCTCTCCTCATAAACGGAGAGTTTGTCTTCACTGAAAAAACTTTTATCACGGAAGATCCAACAATAGAAGAAGGTATAGCAGAGGTATGTGTAGCAGGGGAAAAAGAGGTTGCTGATGCTGTNGAGAGTGCAAAAAAAGCATTTGAGACTTGGTCAGAGCTTTCCCCCAGAGAAAGGGCAAAATACCTGAAACAATTTGCTGAAAAAATAAAAGACACAAAAGAGTATCAGATCNCAGAGATCCTTGACTCTGGATTACCTCGCACCGTATCTTCGAGAATATCTTTCGGAGCTTTGAGAAGAGGCTTTGAATATTACGCAGAGTGGTGCGACAAAATCTCCTCTGATGTTGTAGGAATGGGTCAGAATTTTTTTGACTTCACNCTAAAAGAACCTTTTGGGGTTGCAGCAATAATAACATCTTGGAATGTTCCCGGAATGTTTTTAGGTTTTAAGATTGCCCCAGCTCTTGCCGCTGGAAATACGGTAGTTGTAAAACCTTCTGAAAATTCACCCTTACCTGCTTTCATTTTTGCAAAAGTAGCAAAGGAAGTTTTTCCACCAGGAGTCATAAATATAATTTTCGGCGGACCAGAAACAGGTAGAACTCTGGTCTCCCATAAAGATGTGTGGTTAGTATCTTTTACCGGCGGGACAGAAATAGGAGAAAAAATAATTAAAGAAGGGGGAATTAAAAAATATATTCTTGAACTTGGAGGTAAATCACCAAACATAATTTTTGAAGATGCAAATATTGATTCAGCAGTATTTCTATCTAATGTTGGGATGTTTTCATTAGCCGGACAGATGTGTGCAGCATCATCTCGCATCTTCGTCCAAAAATCAATATATGATGAGTTCGTAAAAAAATATGTAGATATGGCAAAAGGAATATCTGTTGGAGACCCTTTTGACCCGGCCGTAATATCAGGACCACTCATTAGCAAAAAACAGCTTGAAAGAGTTGAAAGCTTTGTTGAAAAAGGTAAAAAAGATGGAGGTAAAATACTTGTAGGTGGTACAAGACTAAATCAAAAGAAAGGCTACTTCTTTTTCCCAACGGTTTTTGTAGATTTACCCCATAATTCAGAAGTAGTTCAAGAAGAAATTTTCGGTCCGGTCGTGACTATTTTCCCGTTTGAGAGTGAAGANGAAGTCATTCAGCTTGCGAACTCAACAAAGTATGGTCTTGCAAGTGCTATATTCACCAGAGATATATCGCGAGCGATAAGGGTTGCAAAGAAAATAAGAGCAGGAACAGTATGGATAAACACCTTTGGTGTAATTCCGCACAATGCTCCATGGGGCGGATACAAAATGTCAGGTATCGGTAGAGAAGGAGGTAAGGAAGGTTTAGAAGATATGATGCAGGTAAAAAATGTATATATCCAACTTTAAACTTCAAAACAAAGTATCTACGCCTACACTGTAATTCAGCTTCGTTCCATTAAAACTGATGTAAAACAACTGAAATTTTTCAATTCTCGTTTGTTTGTAATATTGTGTTATTTATGAAGGTATCAAAGTATTTCATTTTCTCTTTGAGAGAGGCTCCAAAAGATGCTGAATCAAAAAGTCATATTATTCTTACAAAAGGAGGATATATAAAAAGGTTAGCAGCAGGAATTTATGATTTTACTCCTCTCGGCTTTAAGCTCCTGAAAAATGTAGAAAAAATTATAAGAGAAGAAATGGAAAAAGTAAATTGTTTTGAAGTTCTTCTACCAATTATGAATCCATCTGAAATCTGGAAAGAAACTGGAAGATGGTATGTATATGGTAAAGAAATGATAAGATTTAAAGATAGAAATGAAAGAGATTTCTGCCTCGCACCAACGCACGAGGAAATAATTGTTGACCTCGTTAGATTTGCAATATCATCTTGGAGAGAACTCCCATTTTCCCTTTTTCAGATAGGACCGAAATTCAGAGACGAAGCGAGACCAAGATTTGGGATAATAAGAGCAAGAGAATTCATAATGAAAGACGCATACTCCTTTGATAGAACAGAAGAAGAAGCTGAAAAAACTTACTGGAAATTTTACAAAGCATACGAGAGAATTTTCGAAAGAATGAAACTTGATGTGATACCAGTCCAAGCTGCCGTTGGAGCAATAGGAGGAAAATTCTCTCATGAATTCATATTCCTAACGGAATATGGTGAGGATAAAATTATGGAGTGCCAAAAGTGTAAATTCATTTCAAAAAAAGAAATTTCAAGCTTTTTTGTAAATGTTGATGAGAAAATGGCTGATCTAAAACGCAAAACTTCAACTGTACCTCCAAAAAGCAAGGTATATACACCATCAACAACCACAGTGGAAGAGCTCGCGAAATTTCTAAAAATTCCAACGTCAAAAATAATAAAATCTTTCTTCGTAAAAACTGAAAGCGGGAAATACTACTTGTGTCTNGTGAGAGGAGATAGNCAAATCTCAGAAGANAAATTAGCGAAAGTTTTNGNAGAAAATTTTGAACTCGCANGTGAAGAAGATGTAAGAAAAATTTTTGGAGCAGGAAAAGGATTTATAGGTCCTCTAAAATACAAAGGTAAAATTATAGTAGATAGAACAGTTCTTGATTGCGTTGACGGAGTGGCAGGAGCAGATGAAGATGACTACCACTACATAAATGTTGTGCCTGGAAGAGATTTTCCAATAAATGAAATATACGATATAGCATACGCAGAAGAAGGAGATATATGTCCCGAATGCAGAGAAGGTATTTTGAAAGAGAAAATAGGACTTGAACTCGGACATGTCTTTTATCTTGGNAGAAAATACTCAGAACCTATGGACCTCACATACACAGATAAAAACAAAGAGAAAAGATTTGTAGTTATGGGATGCTACGGTATAGGTGTTTCAAGAACCATTGCAGCGCTTGCTGAGAAGTTTGGATACGAAAATGGAAATGGAGTGGCATTCCCACCAGAAGTTGCACCATTCAAAGTACATATAATACCTATAAACATGAAAGATGAAACCATTTTAGCCGCAGCAGAAAAAATTCATGCGGAACTTGAAGATATATCTTTGCTTGATGATAGAGAAGATATGAGTCCGGGAGAGAAATTTGCAGATTGTGATTTGTGGGGAGCTCCAATCAAAATCGTTTTAGGGAAAACTCTAAAAGAAAAAGGCAAAATAGAAATAATAAATAGATTATCAAAAGATAAGATAGAAATAGACATCCAAAACATTAAAGAAAAAATAAATGAAATACTCCATTCATTATAACAATCAAGATGTCGGGAAAAATATAAAGATTAATTAGAGTATGGAATTTGGACCGAATCTGACTCATATAATTCTCCGGAAAGGAGAAGACCNGGCGAAGCCGCAGGTCATCAGGCAACAGCACTGACAGATAATCCNGTATTTAATACGAATCAACACGCTAACCCNCTCCTTGCACTAATCAAATTGGCAGGAATAAATCCTCGCAAGGAAGGATATGAAATTCTTCCTCGTTTCCCATTCAACAGATGGACAATTAATCTCCCAATCACAGGCGTAAAATACGATGATGAAAGGAGAAAGATATCAGGATATATATATAGCTTATCTTATAGCGA